>JAPPPA010000080.1 GCA_028817755.1 Gammaproteobacteria bacterium
TATTATCAAGCAGTGGCTCGTAATCCACTCGCGGCATGCCGCCGTCCGGCGCGAACTCCAAACGTTGGGCGCGCCAGCGTTGATATTCTTCCTGTTCAAACTCGTTAAGCGTTTCAGGGAAGTGCCTTGCACGATAGCGAAAGAACAATTCATGCAGGCGGTTATCACGAAACGCAGGCGGATTTTCAGCGTAATTAGCGGCAGTCAAATCGGCTAAGGACATCTCCGCCAGCTCGTTACACAGCGCCCGATCTTCATTGCCCACAAAACCACCATACAGGTCTTGTTCTGGGTCATCACTGGGTTCAAAACCGCCCAACTCAAATACCGCCGTGAGTTTGGCAGCAATAATGTCGTGATTGTCTCGGATTAACTTCCAATGCTGACGGCATTGATTCATATCCAACTGCAAACGTTCCGCCTGTGCATCGCTAAGCGTCTTCGCCGGCGCGATTACCGGGCAACGGTTCATATGAATATGTTTGACCGCAATGCGCTCTACCCCTTCTGGCAATGCGTCACGCGCGGTAAAAATGCGCTCGTGAATGTCCTCTGGCGACAGCTCTAGCAGGTCACTGGGATCATGGCGCAGGTCATACACCAGCACTTTATTCTTCGGCACCTTCGGGTCGGTACAAATTGGCATAACCAACGACAAGCAGCCGATGTCAGCGGGGAACATGGAGGACACATGCACCACGGGCGTGAACTCGCGCAGGTCAATCTGGCTCCAAGCGTCCTGCTTACCTTTGTTACCCAGCACGTACTCAAACAGCTTCGGTTGTTTCTCTTTTATCAGTCGCGCTAAGGCAATTGTGGCGCGCACGTCAGACACCGCGTCGTGCGCTTTGTCTTGCTCTAGGTTGTTGGCCGCCGCCAAATGCTCCAGCTTAAAGCTCGGTTTGCCGTCTTCATGCTTCGGCCAGTTAATGCCTTCTGGGCGCAAGGCGTAAGTCAGCCGCACCATGTCGATAATATCCCAGCGCGAACAGCCGTCTCGCCACTCGCGCGCGTAAGGGTCACGCAAATTGCGCCATAGCGTGAAGCGAGTCACTTCGTCATCAAAACGCAGCGTGTTGTAGCCCACCGCGCAGGTATTCGGGCGACTCATTTCGGCGTTAATTTTGGCGATAAATTCCGGCTCAGGAATGCCCTGCTCTTCCGCTTGCTGCGGGGTGATATGCGTCAGCAAGCAAGCTTCCGGGTGCGGCACATAGTCTTCAGTGGGCTGGCAGAACCATTCCACCGGCGCTTCCACCTCGTTTAAATCTTCATCGGTACGAATGCCCGCAAACTGCGAGGGGCGATCAAGGCGTGGCACCGCGCCGAAAGTTTCATAGTCGTGCCAGAAAAACGTGCGAGACATGGACGGTTATTAGAAAATTACACGGTGAACAGCCTACCAGTAAACGCCGCCTTACCCGAGCTTAAAGCCGCGCTGCAAAAATCTAGCGTCGTGATTTTGTCTGCGCCACCCGGCAGCGGCAAAACCACCGCTGTGCCATTAGCGTTATTAGACGAGACTTGGCTCAACGGCAAAATCGTGATGCTAGAACCGCGCCGTATTGCCGCGCGCGGTGCGGCTACCTATATGGCCAGCACGCGGAATGAAGCGGTTGGCGATACGGTCGGCTATCAAGTGCGGCACGAACGCAAAATTGGCCGCGATACAAAATTAGAAATCGTCACCGAGGGCTTACTCACTCGCCGCCTGCAATCTGATCCAGAACTCGCCGACTACGGCCTGGTAATTTTTGATGAATTCCACGAACGTCATTTACAAACCGATCTAGCCCTCGCGCTCTGTCATGACTGCCAACAAGGCCTGCGTGACGATCTAAAGATTCTAATTATGTCGGCCACCTTAGATGTGGCTGCCTTGCAAAAACGTTTCCCAGACGCGCCAGTAGTGCAGGCGGAAGGTCGTAGCTTCCCGGTCGATATTCACTGGGGCCAACGCTGCGAGAAACGCGAGATTTCTCAAGCCACCGCCAGCGCCGTTAAAAAAGCCTTACAAGAACAACAGGGCGATGTGCTGGTGTTTCTACCCGGCCGCGCCGAGATCCAGCGCTGTGCGGAACAACTTGCTTCACTCGAAAACGCCGAGCTAAAGGTACTGCCCTTATCAGCCGACACGCCTGCCGACCAGCAACGCCAAATACTGCAACAACAGTCTTATCGACGCGTGATTCTCTCCACCGCGCTGGCAGAATCTAGCGTCACCATCGAGGGCATCACCGCCGTAGTCGACTGCGGCTGGTCGCGCCTCCCCAGCTTTGACGCCAACCGTGGTTTTACCGGCTTAGAAACCTTACGCACCAGCCGCGCCAGCGCCACCCAACGCGCCGGTCGTGCTGGCCGCCTTGGTCCCGGCCATTGCTATCGGTTGTGGTCAGAAAACGAGCATCAAGCACTCGCCGCACAAAACGCGCCAGAAATATTACAGGCTGATTTAGCTCCATTAATGCTCGAGCTGGGTGCTTGGGGCGTAAACGAATTCGAGCAACTGACTTGGTTAGACCAACCACCAACCGGCCATATTGCACAAGCACAAACGCTGCTCAGCAAACTCGGCGCGCTAGATTCTCAGCAACGTTTAACGCCACACGGCAAAGCTCTAAATCGTTTTGGCCTACACCCACGTTTAGCCACCATGTTGCTTAAGGCCGACGATGGCGCGCAACAAACCCTAGCGGCCGAGTGCGCAGCATTACTGAATGACGGCAGCAGCAGCCGCAACAGCGATATTAGCCAACGCCTACGCACACTCAATAGCGCCGCCAAACGCAGCGCCAAACAGTTAAAGCAGCAACTCAAACTGAACCCCGCCACCGCTGATACCGATGACGCTGGCGAAGTTTTACTGGCAGCATTTCCAGATCGGATAGCGAAACAACAAGGCCGTAGCGGCGAGCAAGTACGCTACAAGCTCAGTAATGGCGCGCAAGCCTTTCTGCCGGTAGACGAAGGCTTAGCCCAACAAGAGTGGCTAGTCGTTTGCGAGTTGCAACCCACGCGAGAGGGAAACCGTATTCGCCTTGCTGCAGCGGTAACGGAAGCAGAGATTCAACGACGCTTTGCCGACGAGCTCACACCGCGCACTGTCACCTCATGGGACAAACAACAAGGCTGTGTAATTAACGAAACCCAAACCCGCTTGGGAGAGTTAGTGCTGACGCGTGAGACATCAAAAGAGCAAGGCGATGTCTTACCCGCGCTCTGCGATGGTATTCGCCAAACGGGCTGGCACTGCTTACCGAGCAACAAAGACACCGATGCATTACTCGCGCGCCTGCGCTGGCTGCAAGCGCAGCAAGAAGACTGGCCTAACTTCGCCGAAGACTATTTACTGGAACAGCTAGAAACTTGGCTCGGCCCTTGGCTAGAAAACAAAACACGCCTAAAACAACTGGCCGATGTCGAACTTAAAGATGCGCTACTGAATCACCTAGGCTATGAGCGCAAAGGCGAACTAGATCAGCTCGCGCCTAGCCACTTATCCGTACCGACTGGCTCCAATATCCGCATCGACTACAGCCGCGATATTCCAACTCTGGCAGTACGTGTGCAAGAGATGTTCGGCGCCAGCGAAACGCCAACGGTGCTTAACGGCCAAGTGCCAGTAAAACTCGAATTACTCTCGCCCGGCCACAAGCCCATCGCCGTCACCCAAGACTTACCGAGCTTCTGGCAAGGCGCTTGGATAGAGGTGAAAAAAGAAATGCGCGGGCGATATCCCAAACACGTTTGGCCGGACGACCCCGCCAACGCGGAACCAACCAACCGCACGAAAAAAGGCTACACCATCAGGCCTAGAAATTAAGCCAGCGCGTTTATGACTCGTTTGAGTTATGCGTCGGCTTTCAGCCACGAAACCATATGAGCAATAGTGGTTTCATCCCACAAAATTTTGCGGTGACCTGCGCCCAATACAGGTAAAAACTCACCGTCAGCCACGGCTTTTGACATCGCCTCAACACCAAAGCAAGGCGTGTCATCGTCTTGTGGGTCATGCAAATACAAGCAAGGCTGTTCCATAAGCGCGGCATGCTGCAGAACATTCAGCGCATCCCAGCTCATGCCCAGCTCAGCTTCAATTTGACGGTCCATTTCAGCTTTAGCCGAGGCTGGCACGTTAAACATGAGGCGAACATCACGCATCACTACGCGGTAGTCGACCACACCCGCGATTGATACAAAGCGCCCAACCGTTAAACCATTCTGCAACGCTAACGTTGACGCAAAGGCACCAA
The DNA here is from genome assembly GCA_028817755.1 of Gammaproteobacteria bacterium. Classification (GTDB taxonomy): domain Bacteria; phylum Pseudomonadota; class Gammaproteobacteria; order JAPPPA01; family JAPPPA01; genus JAPPPA01. The sequence continues at coordinate 4,254 of JAPPPA010000080.1, forward strand.
CGGAGTGCGCCACCAACAAGTCAATCGTTTTCAATTTTTGCTGCAAACGCAAGACCATGCGGGAAATCTGCACAGGCTGTGTGCGCGCACCATCCGAGTCACCATGAGCTGGCGAGTCCACCATATACACTTGGTAGCCAAGGCGTTGCAGCGGCTCGACCAAGGAGCCCATTTGTGCGCCACGAGCCTCCCAGCCATGCACAAGCAAAGCGGTTTTCAGTGGTAACTCGGCATTCAGAGGCGCAAAACGCCAACAAGCAAGCTGCCCATCCTCAAAGTCCAGATTGAAAGACTCCGCCTGCTTGAGCAGTTCACGCTCTCGCTGTGGCCGCGGAAATCGGCGCGGCTCGTATAAGTATTTACGTACATACCTAGCGCCCCAGCGTGGCGATACCTTGCATAGCAACCACACAAAGCGCCGGAACCAACGAAAACCCCAGGCTTCGAATCCATTGGTGAAATCCAATGGCGGCGTACGGTTGGCGGCGAACCATTCCTGCTCGCTAATAGCGGCTTCAGATGTCTTACTCATGCGCGCTATTACGCCCGCGCATAAAAAAAGCCGCAATGGCGGTAGCGCCAGAGCGGCTTTTAGAAGCAGTCAGATCAGTTTAGTGATCGCAGCTACCGTTGTGCACGTGACCGTGCTCAATCTCTTCTTTGCTGGCTTCACGTACTTCAGTCACTTTCACTTGGAAAGTCAGTGTTTGGCCTGCAAGCGGGTGGTTGCCGTCTACCGTAATGGTGTCGCCTTCGACCGCGGTAATTACAACAGGCACAGGACCGGCGTTGCTCTCAGCTGTAAAACGCATACCTACTTCAAGGTCTTCTACACCCTGAAAAGCAGCTTTTGGCACTTGCTGAACCATTTGCTCATTGCGCTCGCCATAAGCCAATTTAGGCTCAATCACTGCGGTTAGCTCGTCGCCAACGGTTTTGCCTTCTAGTTCAGCTTCTAGACCAGGAATAATATTGCCTGCGCCGTGCAAATACGGCAGCGGCTGGCCTGGCTCAGACTTATCAATGACTTCGCCATCAGCGCCAGTTAATACATAGTCAAAGCTGGCTACAACATTTTGTGCGATTTGCATACTCAGATTCTCAAACGCGGAAAAGCGCGCACCCTACCCGCTTTAGGTTGAAATAGCGAATTTTGACGGCGCTATAAACGCCATTCCGTTTCACTGACAGTAACGGCTCTGCCGGTCATAAATACCCGGTCACCGCCGACTCGACACTGCAAGTCGCCGCCTCGGGCTGAAATTTGCCTAGCCCATAGCTGATTCTGTTCGAGCACACGCGCCCAATACGGCGCCAAAGAACAGTGCGCGGAGCCGGTTACGGGGTCTTCAGGAATGCCATAAAACGGCCCAAAGAAACGCGATACAAAGTCGGCCTCCACACCCTCTGCCGTCGCAATAATGCCGCCATCTTGAATCTGCTCCAATAACGACATATCTGGTGCTAATGCAGCAACCGCAGCTTCATCCGGCAGAATGACGATGTAATTGCCATTCGTAATCTGTGCTTTATAGCACTGCGCTTTATTCGGGTTAACACCCAAGCCTTCCGCAATCACCTCGGGTAACGCTTGGGCTTTAACTTCTTGCGCAGGAAAGTCCAAAGTAATGCTCTCGCCTTCCACACGCACTCGCAGCTCACCACTACGGCTATTGAAAACGATATCGACGCCATCTGGCTCTTTCTCTAGCAAGCCATATTCAGTCGCCAGCACCCAAGCCGACGCCAACGTCGCGTGACCACATAAATCCACTTCAACAGTTGGCGTAAACCAGCGAATATTCCAAGCATCTCCATCCGGATACACATAGGCCGTTTCAGACAAGTTATTTTCGGCCGCCATATCTCGCATGAGCGCGTCCGCTAGTGGGCGATGACTCACCACCACCGCAGCCGGATTTCCCTTGAATGCATGATGCGTAAATGCATCCACTTGATATTGCTTAAGGCTCACTTTCCCTCCCCCAGAAACGAACTTTTCACTTGTTGCTTGTCATTAAGGAAGCTCTGATTAAATAGGAGATGTCTCTGGCTTTACGTCGCTTCTGCAATCAAGGCGCCGTTGCGCCGCCTTAGTCACTCTAAGGCAAGCGACCGCAACGCGGAGTGCAGAAGCGACGTAAAGCCCCTTCGGGCGGACTTCTCGCGCAAGTTGGACCGCGTTGCAAGCCTAGCGAAGGCAATAAGCATTCGGCGGCGGCTTGCGCCTTGCCAACTCACGCGAGAAGATCCGCAGAGCGCATTTCCTATTTAATCAGAGCTTCCTTAAGCGCTTATGATGAACGGTAGCAGACAAACTGGAGACATCACCACCTTATGCCTGCAGAAAAACAAGACGCTGAGCAATTAAAGCCCGCAGAAGCACTCGTTCAGCGCTATGCCACTATTCGCCAACATAGCGAAGCGCTTTGTGCGCCTTTGCGCACCGAAGACTATGTTGTGCAATCGATGCCTGATGTAAGCCCAACCAAATGGCACCTTGCCCACGTTACTTGGTTCTTCGAGCAATTTATTCTGAAAGCGCATTGCAGCGACTACCGCGACTTTGACCCCGCATTCGCCTTCCTCTTCAACAGCTATTACGTCAGCATGGGCGAACGCCATACACGCGCTAATCGCGGCTTATTGTCTCGCCCAACCGTCAGTCAGATCATGGACTACCGACAATATGTTGATGATGCTTTGTGCAGCTGGCTATTGGAATGCGACAGCAACACGTTCGAACAAATAGCCAGCCTGATCGAACTCGGCCTTCACCATGAGCAGCAGCACCAAGAGCTCTTGCTCATGGATATTAAGCACGTGTTTTCCTGCAACCCGCTGTACCCGGCCTACAGAGAAACTAGCAGCGAAGCCACAGCCAACTCTACACAAAGCTGGCTACAACACCCCGGCGGTATCGCTCAAATAGGCCAAGCCACTGAAGACAGCAACTTCTGCTACGACAACGAGACACCAAAGCACCAAGCCTTATTACAACCTTTTGAAATCGCAGATCGCCTCGTTAGCAATGGCGACTGGTTACGGTTTATTGAAGACGACGGCTACCAACAACACACTTTATGGCTATCAGACGGCTGGGCCTGGCTTGACGAAGAAAAGGTACAAGCGCCCTTGTACTGGGTTAAAAAAGACGATGCTTGGTGCGAATTCACGCTGAATGGCTTACAGCCTCTCGACCTCAAGGCGCCAGTTTGTCATATCAGCTTTTACGAAGCCGAAGCCTACGCTGCTTGGGCAGGCGCTAGACTCCCCACCGAATTCGAATGGGAAGCTATCGCGCCTAAACCCGACAACGAAAGCGCCAACACCCATCCTAATAACTGCCAAGCTTGGTACAGCCAAGTGTGGCAATGGACACGCAGCGCCTATGCGCCCTACCCCGGTTTTAAGCCACTACCCGGCGCCTTAGGCGAATACAACGGCAAGTTTATGAACAGCCAATACGTATTGCGTGGCAGTGCTTGCGTGACGCCACCGGAACATACGCGTCACACGTATCGAAACTTCTTCTACCCGCACATGCGCTGGCAATTCGCGGGGTTGCGTTTAGCCCGAGATATACAGAAACAATCATGAAGTTACTCGACCTAGAACCGAACAGCGGCGACTTTATGAGCGAAGCCATCGCTGGCCTTCGCAACGCCCCCGCCACCCTGCCTTGTAAATACTTTTACGATGCCCGCGGCGCCGAGCTATTTGAGCGCATTTGCGAACTACCCGAGTACTACCCGACACGCACCGAAATTGGCATTTTGCGGGAACACCTTGAAGAGGTCGCGGCACTGGTTGGGCCTAACGCACGCATCATTGAATACGGCAGCGGAGCTGGCGAGAAAATTCGGATGCTGCTCGACACCCTAAAGAGTCCAGCTGCGTACACCC
>JAPPPA010000087.1 GCA_028817755.1 Gammaproteobacteria bacterium
GCGCGGTACGGCTCGCGTAAGTACGGGATGGACAGATTTAGCCGTTGTTCTATTCCGTAAGCCCTGGCAGTTAATAATCGCCTTATTACACCTTTAGTTATAAATAAAACAGTAATTAACTAATCGCTCTAATTTGTTGATTTATAACCATTGCGGTGGCTAATCCAAGTGATTAATTTACCCTCGTCCAAAATTGACCGATCGGTCTGTTTATTTTGGGGGATAACTTGCATAGCATTTGGGGAAGCTAACAATGGAACAGCAACGCACTCGTACCGCGTTCAGAAAAGCCCGTGCCATTCTGGCAGGCGCGGCATTAACAGCCTTGGCAACAGGCTGTGTCAGCACACACAACGTCAACATGGAAGAAGATCGCGCAGCGAATTTGCGTAATGACATGTTGCGCCTAGCGGAAAGCCGCATGGTGCTGCCGGATAAACCACTCACCCTGCATGAGGCCATTAACTTTGCCTTGGTGCATAACCTTGATTTGCGTGTTGCCGAGCTAGAGCAAGAAATTGCTGAAGATGATGCTTTGGCGGCTCGTTTGGGCATGTTGCCTAATTTGAACCTGAACGCTTCTCGCACGCGTCGCTCAGAAGATCGCACGCAGGATTACATCGACGCTGATACCGGCGTGGTGCAAACCTCTAACTCGTTGAGTTCGTTCAAAAACTCCTTAACCGGTGATCTGAGCCTGACTTGGAACGTGCTGGATTTTGGTATGTCTTGGGTGCGCTCTCGCCAAGCGGGTTATCAAACCCGGATTGCTGATTTACAGCGCTTACGCCAAGCACAGTTACTTGCACTGGAAATCACCAACTCTTACTGGCGCGCTGCGCTTGCAGAAGACAGTCTAGATTACATTCGTGCGGTAGCCGCCGAGATGCGCACGCAGAAAGACATGATTGAGCGCAGCGTAGCCGAGAAGCGCGTTGATCCCATCATGGCAAAAGACGCACAGCGTCGAATTGTTGAACTAGAAATCACAATCCGGGATTTGCAGGCAGAAGTGTCTAGCTCGCGGATCGAACTGTCGCGCTTGATGGGTCTACGTCAGGGCCAAGACTTCAAATTAGAGCGTGAAGCGATTCGCCCTATTTTGGCTGGGTTGCCGCGCCCGCATCAGCTGGATATCGAGTTGCTTGAAGGTCATGCGCTACACAACCGTCCTGAGCTATTCGCGGCAGACTTCCAAGAGAAAATCAGCCGCGACAATGTGCGGGCTGAACTGCTTTCAATGTTTCCCGATCTGACCTTTGGCATCGGCCGTCACTACGATGACAACCGCTTATTGCATGCGAACGAATGGAACACCGTGGGCGTAAACTTTGGTTGGAATCTACTTAAGCTACCTACCATTAGTAAGCGTAAAGCGGCACGTGAGCACGAGCTAGAACAAAGCCAATACGAGCGCCTGCAAACTACCGTTGGTATTGTGACGCAGGTTCATCTGTCGTTATTGGACTACGCGGTAAAAGTTGATCGCATGATGTTGTTGGAAGAGTCATACACCTTGGCGCATGACCTTTTGAGCATGGTGCGTGAGCACAACCGCGTCGGCAAAATTTCGGATTTGGCCGTTACCGAGCGCGTGCTGCAAGACCTTGCTGCGAAGATGCGTCGCGATCAGTCGGTTGTTGATGTCATGGTCTCGTACCGTCGCATGCTGTCTAGTTCGGGTGTTGACCTGTCTTACTGGAATTCCGACCTAAACGAGCTGGCATTGCTGAAACAAGGTGGCAATAAAGCGCTAGCTGAGAGCGTCAAGCCAGAGGCTCGCATTGTTGCGCACCACAACGGTTTACAAGAAACCAGCAACTTATTCCCGTGGACGCTACAAGTTGGCGCCTATCGCAATGAAGCCGCATTAGCGCCACAGCTAGAGAAGGCTAATGCCTTAGTCCGTCGCTTGCTTAACCGCGCAGAGCCAGTTGTTACACGTCACCCCAATCCGGGCGGCGGTAATATTTTCCGTGCCCGTTATCTTGGTTTCACTGAGAAACAAGCACGCCATGCCTGTGATGTGCTGAAAAGCAAAGGTATGGATTGCTGGGTAGACAAGCACGACCCAACCCTACGCGTTGGCCAACAGGTTGCACTGCATAGCAACCGCTAAGCAGTCCTACCAACAAAGCTAGGGGAAAGGCTATGCGTAAATTAGAAGAACGCGTTGTATTAGATGCGGCAGTAGGGGTGATTGCCGATGATGTTGTAGCGCAAGAAAACTCCATCAAAGCTGGTGGTTTAGAAGCGAACAACAATCAAGGCACGCAAGTTGATGAGGGCGCCACGCGCCCTATCACTTCGGCAGAGCTTGAATTTAGTTCTGACCGGCCAGCTCAAAACATCGTATACACCATTACCGACCTGCCTGATCACGGGCAGGTTTTGCTCGACGGCAGTGCGACCAACAGCTTTACGCAAGCCGATATTAATAATGGCCTCGTAACGTACGAACACGATGGTGGCGAAGGCACTGGTGACGATGGCTTTAGCTTTGATGTTAAGGATGACCTGACCGGAGAGGCGTCAGGGCAGTTCACTATTTTTGTGAACCCGATTAACGATGAAAACCCAGATGTTGACCTTAATGGCAGCAACTCAGGTCGTGGTTTTATCGCTAACTTTGCTGAGGATAGTGACCCCATCGCTATTGTTAATGCTGGCCAAGTTGATATTACTGACCCTGACTCAGACGCTACCAGTTTGCAGAGCCTATCGATTCGCCTAACCAACAACCTCAATGGCCAAGAAGAATTTCTGCAGGTGGATGTTGGTAATACCGGGATTGAAGCCAACCTTAGTTACAGCAACGGCGAGGCCCTGCTAACGCTTAGTAATGAAGCCAGCATTGAAGCTTATGAAGCGGTTCTGAATACATTGGAATACGGCAATACCGCTAACAACATCGACACCACAGGCCGAGTGTTAGAAGTCACTGCGCTTGATGGTGTTAATACCAGTGATATTTCCACCATTTTGATCAACTTGAGTGCGAGCAACGACGCCCCCGCGTGGTCGCACCCCGATAGCCAAGCCGCGGTAGAAGAAACGCCAACACTCATCAGTGGCATTACCGTGGCCGACCCTGATGCGAATGGTGGTGAGTTAGATGTGGTGTTGAGTGTGAGTAATGGCACGCTTTCCATCCCCGCTGACAGCGGCTTGTCAGTGCTAGAGGACAACAACACCGCGCAGTTGCATTTGCGTGGCACGGCAGATCAGCTAAATACCGCATTGGCCGAATTGCGTTATACCGGCGGCCAAGATTTTAATGGTGTTGATACGCTTAACCTGTCAGTAAACGACCTAGGCAATACCGGCGGGCCTGCGCTAACGGCAACCAGCAGTATGGAAATTGACCTGTCTGTTCCAGAGGTCAGCGCCGTTAACGACGCGCCGGTGATTAGCGCACCTAGTGCCATCACGATTAATGAAGATAACAGCGTAACGTTTACCGACATTACTATCAGTGATGTTGATGCCGGTGATGACGTGGTACGCGTGCAGTTATCCGTGCCGGTGGGTAGCTTAAGCTTGCCGAGCATTCAGGGCCTAAACCTAATCCAAGGTGACAATGGCGCCGGGCCAACGCTTGAGTTTGAAGGTACGCTAAACGACATTAACGCCGCCTTAAACGGCTTGGTATATACGCCGCCGGCAAACTTTGCTGGCTCGGCTCCAATCAATATCAGCGTTAATGATCAAAGCCAACTTAACCCGGGTGCGTTGACTGATGATCACCAGATTGCCGTTACCGTTGCGCCGCAAAATGACGCGCCGGCTTGGACCAACCCGGCTAGCCAAGTAGCTGTTGAAGAAACCCCGACTTTGCTGAACGGCATTTCCCTCGCCGATATTGACGCTGCAGATGGCGTGCTAGATGTCACCCTAACGGTATCGCATGGCACCTTAAATCTGCCGCAGGGTAGTTTGTCGCTATTAGAAAATAACGACAGTGCCAGTATTCATTTACAGGGTGACTTAGCGAGCATTAACCAAGCATTAACCGAGCTACGCTATACCGGTGGCCAGGACTTTAATGAGCTCGACGAGCTGCAACTAGTTGTTAACGACCTAGGCAATACCGGTGGTGGCGACCTAGTTGCGAATAGCAGTATGGTGATTGACCTGTCTAACGCCAGTGTCAGTGCGGTGAATGACGCGCCCGTTATTTCAGCGCCGACCCAAGTTCAGATCAATGAAGATGCCTCCGTTACCTTTACTGATATCAGCATTAGTGATGTTGATGCGGGTGACGACTTGGTACAAGTAACACTGAGTACGGTTGATGGCACATTAAGTTTGCCGCAAACGGATGGCCTTAACTTCAGCCAGGGTAATGGCAACAACAACCCCACTTTGGTGTTTGAAGGCACGGTTGAGGATGTAAACGCGGCCTTGGACGGCCTAGTTTTTACCCCTGCCGTTGACTTCAATGGTGAAGCGGCCATCAACTTGAACGTTGACGATCAAAGCCAGCTTAACCCGGGTGCAATGAATGATAGTCACACGATTACCGTCAATATTGCGCCGCAAAATGATGCGCCAGAGCTAGTTACTAATGACACGCTGACGATTGTTGATCCGTCTTCTGCGGTAACGATTACTAGCGATTTATTGTCGAGCAGCGATGTGGATCATGCTGATACCGAGGTTCAGTTCACGATTACGGCTTTGCCTGAAAATGGTGAGCTGTTATTGGATGGTCAGCCGCTAGCTGAAGGCGACATGTTTACTCAGGCTGATATTGATGCCGGTCTGCTTACTTACGTGCCATTGAATAATGGTGCCTTGGCAGATGGGTTTGAGTTTCAGTTAAGCGACCCTGACACCGTCGGCGCGCAAGCCGCTAGCGGCACACCGTTTCAAATTGTTTATGCTGCGCCGGGTAAGGCACTGGGTGGTGTATCAACACCAGAGAATTACACCGCAGCAGAAGATCTATTTGCTTATCCACCTTATGAGCCGGTTCAGTCGCAGCCGCTTGTTGCTAGCGAATTTGGGCAAGGCGATAACGGTTTGGATATGAGCCGTCCGGACTATTTTGAAAATGCCGTGAATGGTATTAATGGTTTGGAAGCGTCACTGGAAAACAGCGCCTTGGCTGCGAGCGGCATCAATGGGGCCAATGCTAGCGGTGGCATGACAGATGCTTACGGCAGTGGTGAAAGTATTTTGCGTAGCTGTAGCGAAGTAGCTGGTCTAGGTGGATGCAATTTAGCGGCGAGCGACAGCGTAGAAAGCCGCTTGTCGAATACTCAACCGGAATTGCTAGGTCGCTATTTGGATGACGGCCTGTTGACCACGAGTACCGCCGCGCCGGGCACGCAGCAAGGCATTGTTGAGCCAGAGCTATTAACAGCCGCTGCTGAGTGCAACCACTTAAATGAAGCGCCACAAACCTTTGCCGGTGACTATCAGCAACAGCAAGCTGAGAGTTGTCCAGTAGAAGACCAAGCCAGCAATGCAGCAGCTGAGGCTAGCGCTGGGGCTTAGTGGAAGGCTTACTAAACACCGTTCAGATTGAGCAGCGTGTGGCGGCAATGCTTGCCGCCCTGCCTTTGCCATGGCAGCCACTGCGGCCTGAGTTGGTGTTGCATCCAAGTGGTGGTGGCAGTTCGGTGTTGGAGGATCCGCAGTCCGGTCAGCTATATGATTTGAACCAAGCTGAAGCGTTAGCGCTACGGCGCTTGGTCAGCGCAAATGAACAGGAGCTGGTAGGTCACTGCAAGCAGCTTTTGTCTGACAACACACTAACGATAGCCGCTTTGCAGCAGTTGTTAATTCAGTGCCAACAAAGTGGCTTATGCCGTGGTCAGTCGCCAGCACCATCGTCTGCAGCGTGGTCACCCTATTGGCGCTTACCGCTTTGGCGGCCGCAGCGTTTTCTTGAATCAACATTGCCACTCATGCAGCCGCTGTTTAGTCCGGCTGCTGGGTACGTGATTTTCATTCTGGGCTTGATCGGCATAGCAGGCATTGCGCCGCAGCTGGACTTATATGTGGGTACGGTTAATTACCTCACTACAGCCACTGGAGCGTTCTGGTTTGTACTGTGTTTGCTGTTGCTAAAGCTGAGTCATGAGCTTGCACATGCTTTCACCGCAGTGAGGCACGGTGTGCCTGTGCGCCAAATAGGTGTGTTGTTTATTTTGATTTGGCCGTTGTTGTATACCGATGTGACTGACGCGTGGAAGTTAAAAAATCGCAGGCAGAGAGCGGCTATTGCGTTGGCAGGTATTCGCTTTGAGTTAGCGGTAGCAGCGGTTGCGGCTTGTTTCTGGCTATTTTTACCAGACGGCTTACTGCGTAGTTTGGCATTTATATTCTCGGGTACGGCTTTAGTCAGTTCTTTGCTGATTAACGCCAACCCTCTGATGCGCTTTGACGGTTACTACGCATTAATGGATTTATGGGGTATTGCCAATCTGCAGCAGGTTGCTGGCGAGCATTGCCAAGCGTGGCGTCGGGCGAAAATGTGGGGCTCGGTAGCACCGCAGAAACAGCCGAGGTTGCTGATGTATGGCTACGCAGCCTGGGTGTGGCGCTGTTTAATCGCCGTCACTATGACGCTAGTTAGCTGGCAAATATTAGGGCCCGCTGCGGGCATATTAATCGCTGTCTTTTTTGCGCGGTCGGTGCTTTGGCAGCCGTTGCGCCAAGAGCAGCAGTATTTAAAACAGTCGGGAGCGTGGCGCAGTATGCGGGCAAAAAAAACAGGGCTGGTAGCCATGCTGGTGTTGGCCGTATTTTGTGTGCCAATGCCACAAAAGCAGCGTTTGGCGGCAGTTGTTTCTGCTGCTGATCAATATCAACACAGCTTACCGGTGCCGGCGACACTTACAACTGTATTGCCCGAGTTGGGGCAAACCTTTGCCTCTGGCGACTTACTTGCTGTGTTTGATAGCGCTTCCCTACAGCGGGATAAGGCATTGGCCGAGCAGGAAAAGTCGTTGCGCCAACGCCAATTGGACGCGTTGTTGCTAACAGGTGAACAAGGCGGCAAGCGGGCAACGGCAGCGGCAGAGCTCAGCCGGGCGAGCCAGCAATTGCTCGCAATCGAAGAAAAATTAGCTGCCCTAACCCTGCAGTCTGAATCGCAACAAGTGGTGCTATCTCGTCATGACGACTTAAAGGTAGGTGACACCCTTCAAGCGGGCGATGCCTATTTAGTTACCGCTAACCCAGAAGCCGCGACGATTGATATTTATTTGTCGCAAAAGCAGCTGAAGCAATGGCAGCAACTGGAACAGCCGCAGCTAGAAATGGAGTTGCGGTTGCCGAATGGGCAGCGGCACCGGCTGTTTTTGGATATCGCAGCTTACAGCCCAAGTATTCAGTTCAATGTGCCTGCTGTTTTGTTTGACCTAGCTGGCGGCCCTATTCCATCCCGCCCAGCGGCGGGTCATGCCTCGGGTGGGCAGGCATTAGGCAGTTGGTATCAACTACGTGTACCAGCCAATATCGCGGCGCCGTATTTGCAAATGCCTGCGACAGCGTCGTACGTCGGCGAATGGCGTAGCTTAATTTCGCGCTTGGTCGCTCAGTTCAGTTTGTAATCGCTAGGCTATCGATTCAGAACATCCGGCATAGGCCCCGTATAATGCGCCGCCTAAGCTATTAAAGGGTCTGAGTCTTGTTGCTGTCATTGCGCGAGGTGTCGCTGGCGTATAGCCAAACACCGTTACTCAATCAGGTTAATTTCCAAGTCGATGACGGCGAGCGTGTGTGCTTAGTCGGCCGTAACGGCGCCGGCAAGTCGAGCCTGATGAAAATCATCGCCGGTGATATTGAAGCCGATGCTGGTGAGCGAAACACCAAAGACCAGCTACGCGTGGCGCGCTTGGTGCAAGACGTGCCGCACGACATTAGTGGCACGATTTACGACGTTGTCACCGCAGGCCTTGGCGGTATTGGCGAGTTGATTAACCAATATGAACAAGCCGCCGGGCGAGGTGATTCAGCCGATGTGTTACTACCGCTGCAGCAGCAGATTGAAACCCAAGGTGGTTGGGACGCTAAGCGCCAAGTAGATGAAGTGCTGTCGCGTATGCAGCTCGACGGTATGACGCTGTTTGAAAACCTCTCTGGGGGTTTAAAGCGCCGTGTACTGCTAGCGCAAGCGTTGGCTAGTGACCCGCAATTGCTGCTGTTAGATGAGCCCACTAACCACCTCGATATTGAAGCCGTGCAGTGGCTAGAAAACTTCATCCGCAACGGCAGTTTTGCGGTGGTGTTTGTCACCCACGATCGGGCCTTCTTAGATGCCATTGCCACACGTATTGTCGAGGTCGATCGCGGCAATCTGCATAACTTCCCCGGCCGCTATAGCTTGTACCGAGAACGCAAAGCCGAGCAGCTGGAAATTGAGCAAAAGAACAAAGCCGACTTCGACAAAGTGCTGGCAGAAGAAGAAGCCTGGATTCGTCGCGGTGTTAAAGCCCGTACCAAGCGCAATATTGGCCGCGTAAAACGCCTAGAAGATTTACGCGAAGAAGCTGATGGCCATCAGAAATACCAAAAACGTGCCAGCATTAAGGCGCAAATGGCAGAGAACACCGGCAAGCGGGTTATTGAAGCTAAAAACCTGAGTTACAGCATTGCCGGTAAACCACTGGTTAAAGACTTCACCCTCAAAATTCTACGCGGCCAAAAGATTGGCTTGATGGGTCCAAATGGCTGCGGCAAAACCACCCTGCTGCGTTTGTTGTTGGGTGAGTTAGAAGCGGATAGTGGCACCCTCATTGAAGGCACTAACCTACAAGTGGGTTATTTCGACCAAACCCGCAAAGCGCTTAAGCTCGATAAAACCGCGGCATGGAACGTTGCCGAAGGCTACGAGAAAATTGATTTTGATGGCCGCGCCTTGCACGTGTTGGGCTATTTAAAAGCCTTCCTGTTTACGCCAGATCGCGCTAACTCTTTGGTAGAGGTGTTGTCAGGTGGTGAACGCAACCGTCTACTCTTGGCACGCCTCTTTGCCCACCCTGCCAATGTCTTGGTGATGGACGAGCCCACTAACGACCTCGACGTTGAAACGCTCGAGTTATTAGAAGATTTGGTAAACAACTTCGCCGGCACCGTGTTGCTGGTGTCGCACGACCGGGCCTTTGTGAATAACGTGGTCGACTCGCTGATTGTGTGGGACGGCGACGGCGAGTTTGATTACTTTGTTGGTAACTACGATGACTGGTTACGCCAACGTAAGCAGGAGCAAAAGGCGCAGCAGGCCAAAGCCGTGCCTGTGGCTAAACCGGCGGCAAAAAAATCCACCAAACTCAGTTACAAATTGCAGCGTGAGTTAGATCAGCTCCCCGCCACTATTGAAGCCTTAGAAGAAGCTATCGAGGCCGCTGGTGAAGCGATGGCGCAGCCGGAGTTTTTCAAACAGTCGGCCGACGCCATTACCGCGGCTCAGGCGACACTGGCGGAGCAGCAAGCTGAATTAGAAAACGCATATACCCGCTGGGAAGAATTAGAGGCACAGAAAAATGGCTAATGACGCAACAATGAAAACCGCCTTGGTTCTAGGCGGTAGCGGGCTTATCGGCCGTATGCTGATTGACGAGCTCTTGGCTTCTGGTCACTACGGCAAAGTTACCGCCTTGCTGCGAAAAGAACTCAGCGCTGCGCCAGCAGAGTTAGATCAACAGATTGTGGATTTTGAGTCGCTATTAACTGAGCAGTTACCACTGGTAGCCGATGACGTGTTTTGCTGTTTAGGCACTACGCAGAAAACGGTAGGTGGAGATAAAGATAAGTTCTATCGCATTGATCACGATTACCCAGTGGAACTCGCAAAACTGGCTCAAGCCGGCGGCGCTAAGCGTTGTTTTGTTGTTTCTGCTACCGGCGCTAACTCTAAGAGCCGCTTCTATTACAACCGCGTCAAAGGTGACATGGAGCGCGACCTAAAGACACTGGGATTTGATGCGTTGCATATCTACCAACCGTCGTTATTGATTGGTTCGCGAGAGCATTTAGATCAGCTAAATCGCGGTGGCGAATTTGTGGGCCAAAAGTTAATGCCGCTAATGAATCCGTTTCTACAGGGCAGCTTGCGCAAGTTTCGTCCAACGCATGCTACGGCGGTAGCGCAGGCGATGTGTGCAGATTCAGGCCGCGATAGCCGCGGTGTGGAAATTCATCATTTCGAATAGCGAAGCGCTAAGCCGCTAGCTGGCTTGTGTTAATCGCGCGCCTCGGCCATGCGCTCGCTGCCGAGCATAATCATGCGTAATTGCAGCACTAAGCGAGCAGCCAACTCAGAGCGGCTGTCGGCCGACATGCTAAGCGCATTACCGGCGCCGCCAAAGGTGATCGCCACAATGGCGTCGGCCGTGGTGTAAGCGTCGGCGATGGGGCGCTCCTTCGCTTGGCCTAAGCGTTCTAAATCTTCGGCAAGCTCGTTTGTGAAGTAACGGATTTCGGTGCGAATGGCTCGGCGCCAGCTTTCCGAGCCGGTGCCCTGTTCACGCAGCAGCATGTGGAACAGCTGTGGCTCGCGGGCAATATGATCAAACAATGCGTTTACCGATACGTCCAACACCGACTGGCTCGTCACTAGCTTTTGGCGTGCTTCGCGCATCACGGTACGCAGGCTTTGCCCGGCAACATCTACTAGGGCCAGGCCAAGATCTTCCATATCGTCGAAGTGCCGATAAAAAGCGTTGGGTGCCAAGCCAGCTTCGCGCGCTACCTCACGCAGGCTTAAAGAGCCAAAACTACGCTGTTGATTGAGTAGGCCTAAAGCCGCGTCAATTAGGTTCTGACGTGTTTGTTGTTTCTTGTCTGTGCGCGTGCTCATAACGCAACCTCATCAATGGTTTGCGCATTTAGTGTACGCATGTCCACTAAAGCTGTTGCCCTAATTTACTGTAAAAACAGTTACTTGGCTATTTTCACGCCTCAGCGTTTGTACAAAAAATTGACAGTTTATGTGCTGCCGCTCTAATCTCTCATTTCAGTGTACGCGTGTACACCAATGTGACAATTGTGAGACAAAGGCATGAATAAGCAGACTAGCTGGTTAGACAAACGCCGGGGCCAAGTAAAGCACTGGGGGCAGGCTTTAGAACAAAGAATGATGGCAGCGCAGTGGCGCTCGGCGTCGGTCGACATGTTGTCGTTCGCGTTTGAGCCGCTTTGGGGCGCTAAACAAATTCCTGCGCGCGTTGATGCTGTTGAGGCCGAAGAAGGCGCTACCCACATCTGGTTACGCCCTTCGTTACGCTGGGCTTGGCCAAAGCCGGGTCAGTTTGTGTCGGTGTCGGCACAGCATGATGGTGAGGTAGTGACGCGTTGTTACAGCTTGTCGGCGCTAGATGCTGCCAACGACCGTATTCGTCTTACGGTGTGCTCCGTAAACGATGGTCTTTTCTCGAATAACATTGCGCCGCAGTTGGCTGTTGGCACGGTGTTGAAACTATCCCCCGCCACGGGTGACTTTGTTGCCCCGAAACATGCCGCGCCTTTGTGGCTATGTGCGGCAGGCTCTGGCATTACGCCAATGTTGCCGTTGGCGGAGGCGGCCTTAGCGCAAGGTCAGGCGGTTCGTCTTTTAGCGGTACAACGCGAGGCGCAGCCAGTGTTGTGGCAAGAGTGGTTGGCCTTACAGCAACGTTACCCGCAGCTATTGCGTTGCGAGCTTTGGTGTAGCGCTGAACAAGGCCGCCCACAAATCCAGGACTTCTCAGATCGTTTAAACGCGTTGCCTAACAACGTCGAGGTGTTTGTATGCGGCAATAGCGGCTTCCGCGATAGCCTGCAGCAGGCAGTGCAGAATGCCGGCTTGCCAATGGCGCAGCTGCATATGGAAAGCTTTTATCAAACTAACACGGCGCCTGCCGTAATGGACTCGGCGGATGTGGTGGCGAAAGTTAGTTTGAGCGATGGCCGTGAAATTCCGGTACGCGAAGGCGAAACCATTTTGCAGGCGGCGAAATCGGCTGGTGTAGCGATGACACATTGTTGCGGCCAAGGTGTTTGCCGCAGCTGTGAAACCCGCAAAGTGTCGGGCGTGGTGGAAAACCTACAAACCGGTTTAAAGCAGCTGCGTGACGGTGAGTGGATTCTGCCCTGCGTGAGCTTGCCCATGGGCAACGTGGAGCTGGCGGTATGACCACGAAAATAGAATGGCCGGTAGAAAAGCTGGATGCGCTGCAAAAAGACCTCGATGAGGTCTTGGCGAAAGAAATGGCCGACTTGGGTGAAGCTGACGCGCGCCATTTAAAAAAAATCACGGGTGTTGCTCGTTATTGCCATTGGGCAGGTCGTGGCCTGCTGCTATTTAGTTTTGAGCCGATTGGTTGGGCGCTCGGCGTGGCGCATTTGTCGGCCTACAAAATTCTAGAGAACATGGAAATCGGCCATAACGTATTACATGGCCAATATGACTTTTTGGATAACCCTAAATACCAGTCCAAAACCTACGAATGGGATATGGCGCCGACCGCCGCTGGCTGGCAGCACGAACATAACTATTTGCATCACACCTATACCAATGTGATCGGTAAAGACCGTGATTTTGGCTATGGCATTTTTCGCATGTCGGATGATATTCCCTGGCGACGAAAGCATTTATTGCAACCGGCTTATAACGTGTTGAATGCCTTGTTCTTTCAATACGCTATTGCTAATTACTGTGCGGGTGATGACGTCAGCATTGCGCAAAAGGACCGCCGCGACCCTAAGTGGCGCGGTTATATGGGCAAGCAGCTACGCCATCTACTGAAAGAGTATGTGTTCTGGCCGCTGTTGGCGGGGCCGTTCTTTATGAAAGTGGTGGCAGGCAACTTTGCGGCTGACATTATTCGCAATATGTGGGCCTTTGCGGTGATCTATTGTGGGCATTTCGGCACAGATGCGCACACATTCGACGATATTGGCGACAAAAAAGAACATCGTGGTCGCTGGTATCTGCGCCAACTAATGGGTTCTTGCAATATTAAGTCGGGCAAGTTGATGCAAATTGCTAGTGGCCATCTGTCGCATCAAATTGAACACCACCTGTTTCCAACCCTACCGGCATGGCGTTACCCGAAAGTAGCTCCACAAGTGCAGGCGGTGTGTGAAAAGCATGGTGTTTATTACAACAACCGCCATATGACCACGCAGTTATTTGGTGCTTGGCGCCGAATAGTGAAGTACGCCTTGCCGACGCCGAGTAAGGTGGCCACGGCTTAGTGCTGCGAGACGCAAAGCCTAAAATTGAGCTGTTTATTCTTGCAAACGACCGCTGGCGAACTAGTATTGCTATTAATGGCCGTGACCTGCGGCTATTAGATAGTCTCCTCCATCTGCCCCACCGCCTTGGGGCTTTCTTTTGCCTGTTTGATTTGTCGCCCTTGCGCTGCCAGCGCGGGTACACTGCTGCCATCATATTTTGGAGATAAGCATGGGCTTTGAATACAAGGGCGCAACGGCGCTGATTACGGGTGCGTCGTCTGGTATTGGTGAGGCGTTTGCCAAAATTTTGGCCGAGCGAGGCTGCAACCTCATTTTGGTTGCTCGTTCTGAAGATGTTTTGAATCAGCTCGCCGGTGACTTGCATGATGACCACGGCGTGACGGTAGACGTGATGGCGGCGGACCTAAGTGAAGCCGTGAACTGCGCCAATGTGGCAGATGCCGCAGATGCTTTGGGGCGTCGTGTAGACCTGCTTATTAACAATGCCGGTTTTGGCACCATGGGCCCATTTGTGAAAGCTGATGCTGACCGTGAGCGCCAAGAGATTGATTTGAATGTCACGGCGTTAACCGACTTATGCCATGCGTTTTTACCGGGCATGGTTGAACGCGGCCAAGGCGCGGTGATTAATGTGGCTTCTACGGCCAGCTTCCAGCCGATGCCATATCTGGCGGTTTATGCGGCGACTAAGGCTTATGTGCGTTCATTGTCCGAAGCTTTGCATGCGGAGTGTAAAGATCGCGGCGTTACTGTTACCGCGCTATGCCCAGGCCCTGTTGCGACCAATTTCTTCGAGGCTACTCAGTCAAAAGATATTGACGGTATGGTGAAGAAAGTCGCAGGCATTATGATGACTTCCGAGCAGGTAGCTTTGGATGCGCTGAAGGCGATGGAAAAAGGTCGTGCAGTTGTGGTGCCGGGTGCGCCGAATAAGCTGGGTGCAATGGCGGCGTCGTTAACGCCAAACCGTATGCTCACCAGCATCATGGCAAAAACAATGAAAGGCTAACGCTTTGTACAGTGGCCAGCTTGGGGAAGCTGGCCATTTTATTGGGGGACATTTTGGGGTTATCAAAAGTATTTACCCGGGCCTTAAAGGGCTTGGATGCGCCAGCAGTGGTAGTTGAAGTGCATGTGTCTGGCGGCTTGCCGACGATGAACTTAGTGGGCTTGCCAGAAGCGGCTGTACGAGAAGCGCGTGATCGCGTGCGCAGCGCTATTCAGAACAGTGGTTTTGAATTTCCTGCGAGTCGTGTCACGGTTAATTTGGCCCCCGCCGATATTCCCAAAGAAGGCGGTGCTTTTGATGTGCCCATAGCGCTGGGTATTTTGGCTGCGACAGGTCAATTGAATGCAGATGCGTTGGATGATGTTGAGGTGCTGGGTGAGCTGGCATTAAACGGTGCGCTGCGACCAATTAAAGGCGCTTTGCCGGTAGCGATGGCGGTTGCCAAGGGCCAAAGGGCGTTGGTTTTGCCAGAAGCCAGTGCTGCCGATGCCGCCTTGGTACAGGATTTGTCAGTGCACTATGCTCATCATTTGGCCGATGTGGTGGCGGCGTTTAATAGTGGCAAAGCACTGTCTCGGTTCACGCAGAGCGAGCCGAGCAACGAGCTGTTGTCGCAGTTAGATATGGCTGATGTTAAAGGCCAACAGCAAGCGAAGCGGGCTTTAATGGTTGCTGCTGCGGGGAGTCATAACGTGTTGATGGAGGGGCCGCCGGGCTCTGGAAAATCGATGCTAGCCAAGCGTTTGCCCAGTATTTTGCCGACCTTGAGTAATGCTGATGCGTTGGAGGTGGCAGCCATTCGTTCTTTGTCTGGCGCGCCGATTTCAGCAGACGAGATGCATCTGGCGCCATTCCGCTCGGTGACATCATCCGCTTCTCAGGTTGCTCTTTTGGGAAGCAAAAATCCGGGTGAGATCACCTTGGCGCATGCTGGCGCATTGTTCATGGATGAACTGGTTGAGTTTCCCCGCGCATGCTTGGAGGCGTTAAGAGACCCGTTAGAGAACGGCTATATCGATATTTCTCGTGCGGCGTATAAGTATCGGTATCCATCTCGCTTCCAGCTTGTGGCAGCGATGAATCCTTGCCCTTGCGGCGATCCCGACAACTGTCGCGATACGCCAGATCAAATTGCACGTTATCGGGCAAAGCTATCTGGCCCGATATTGGACCGTATTGATGTGCATTTGCATGTGCCGAGAGTGAAATATCAGGAACTGAAAGATTCGTCGTCTGGTAGCAACAGTAAAACGCTGCGTGGCCAAGTGGTTGCCGCACGTGAGCGACAGTTGGCACGACAAGGTAAAACCAATGCTTGGCTTAGCGCGGCGGAAATTGAAAAAATTGCTAATCGCAGCGAGGCGGCGGAAACCTTATTGGAAAATGCGATGACAAAGCTTGGCTTAACGGCGCGTGGTTATCATCGTTTATTGAAAGTTGCACGAACGATTGCAGATTTAGATGCTAGTGAACAAATTGCAGCTGAACATATGGCGGAAGCGATTGGTTATCGCCAGCTAGACCGTTGGCACTAGGCTTTATTCAGCTGCATTATCTTGGCTAGCTTTGGCTCTGGTTGCGGCACCTTTTCGAATAGCTCAACACAGTTCCGGCCGTTACGTTTTGCCGCGTATAGGGCAATGTCGGCCTGATTAATTAAGGTGTCGGGGCGTGTATTTTCTTCTGGCCGTAAGCAAGCAATACCTACGCTAATAGTGGTGTGGATTGGCATGCCATCGACTAATAGTGGCGTGGTTTCAACGGCTTTACGTAATCGCTCGCCAAGATCTGCTGCGGCCGTGTAGTTTGTGTTGCGCAAGAGTACGCCAAACTCTTCGCCACCGTATCGGGTGACAACATCCTGTGTCCTGATTTTGCTGGACAGGATAACGGCAAGCGCTTGTAGTGCTTTATCGCCAGCAGGGTGGCCATAATCGTCGTTGACGCTTTTAAAGTGATCTACATCGAGCATCAGCAGGCATAGAGGTAGCTTGTGACTGCGAGCTTGGCTCCAAGCGTCTTCTAGGTAGTTATCAAAACTGAGCCGATTTAACAGGCCGGTTAAGTAATCGTGCGTGGCTTGGTGTTGGTACAACGCTTGGCGTGCAGCGACGGCGTCGTGTTGGCTATGCAATTGGATCAGCGCGCGCTCAATGCGGCGTAGTGCCGACATTAATGTGACGAACCCGGGGTTGCTTAATAGCAACCACATCAGTAGGTGGCGCCCGCCTTCTCGCATTGGGTCTTCCAGTAGCATGGGGATAACGAAAGCAAGGGTGGTGCCGCATAGCAATACGCAGGCTGCGATGCTCCACTTAAGCGCCAACTGGCTCGGGAAGACCATGAAGCAGAACAAGTACAGCAGCGGGAAGTGTGCAAACAGCACCAAAAACATGCTGTTGCTGCCATCCGCTAAAACCGGCCCTTGAAAGACACTAAGAATACGGCCTTCCAGTAGCACTACTATGGTGACAATAATCAGTGCCGTTGTGTAGGTGCTATGTTGCGGGTATTTCCACGCAACAAAACCAGCAAAGAGAAAGCTCATTGCTGCGGCAATGAAGAAAGGAGTCTCCCACCATTGCAACGGCAATGCTTGAATGACCCATGCTCCTGTTAAGCTGAGTAAGGCTAATACCGGTGTGCTGAGCAGTGCCGCCTTCCGTCTAACCTCATCCAGTGTTCTGATACTTGGCTGTTCCATAGCGATATATCAAACGGTCGTTTTTTGAGTCTAATACATCGCGTTAGATTGGCAAGTTGTTGACCGAAAATTTATTAACTATTCACCTATATAGCCCTGCTCTAGAAACCACTGAAAGGCTTTATTTACGGCGCTTTCAGTGGAAATTTCAGGTTTGAAATTGAGTTCTTTTTCTGTTTGTTTTCCGTCTAGGTGTTGTCCGGCTGACATGACAGCAATGGCAGTTTCAGACACTTTGGGCGGTTTGCCACCCAGTTTGTAGACTGTGGTCTGGATTTGATTTACCGCTTTCGCCATTCCCAATGGCACGGCTTTCGGTGTTGGGCGATTGCTGAGCTTGCTAATAATGCTAACCAGGGTGTCCATATCTGTGTTTTCACCGGTTAACAGGTAACGCTTTCCTGGTTGGCCCTTCTCTGCGCAGGCCAGTAATCCGCGGCCGGCGTCACCTGCGTAAATCACATTTCGCTGGCCGCGCACATAGGCTGGTAACGTGCCGTTGGCGATTTCGGTAATGAGCTGGCCAGTGCTGGGCCCGTAATCAAACTCCCCAAAAGTCATGCTGGGAATACCAACGACAACAGGCAAGCCATTGTTAGCTTGCGCTAATGCTTGCTTATCCATTGTCCACTTCACTTGTAGATAAGCGTTCTTGTTGTTTGGGGTTTGTGGATAGTACAAGTCAGCGTGGCCCGGGTCGCCAGAGGGGTTTTTCGGTAACGCAATGGAGCCACCTAGATAGACAATCTTTTTAAGCGGATGAATGGCGCAGGCATCGTAAAACTTCTGCATCTGGTAAGTGGCCGCTTTAACTTCGTCCTTCCAGTGCTTAGGTGTGGTTGGGTAGTAAGCCGCGCAGTTGATAACGGCATCAACACCTTCTAACGCCC
Organism: Gammaproteobacteria bacterium; assembly: GCA_028817755.1. GTDB lineage: Bacteria > Pseudomonadota > Gammaproteobacteria > JAPPPA01 > JAPPPA01 > JAPPPA01. The sequence goes on from JAPPPA010000087.1 coordinate 17,798, forward strand.
TTTCCATCCATTGGCGTTTATCTAATGTGGCAACGCGTCGCTCACCTTGAATGTCCTCAATCCGGGCTAGGTCGCTATTGGGTCGGTGCAGCACGATTACCTCATGCCCAGCAGCTTGTGCCGCCAATGCAGTGTGGTGTCCTAACATTCCGGTAGCGCCGAGAATGGCAATGCGCATGTTCTTACCTTGAGAGAAATGGTGTTGTCAGTTGGAGGATGCTCCAAAAAGAGTATCTTGAAAATAAAAAAGCCGGCATTTAGCCGGCTTTTTTATCGAGTTTTTATGTTCTAACGAACCTGTAGAAACTCATCTACAGCTTTCTCTCGAGTCAAATCCATCGCTTGTTGAAAAGCTTTCATAAGGTTTGGGTATTCTGGTTTCTGATTCCACTCACCCCAAGCGGCTACTTCTGTATGAATGGGTAATTGCCACACAATATTGTTGTTGCGCAGGTCGACCAATTGGGCTGTAGCATTGGTTAGCCCGGTTGGATCACTCATTGGAATGAAACCGTAGTAGGCGCGTGCGGAGCCCAATGTGTTCACCTGTAATAAATATAGGTAATCAGCGTTGTGCCGAGACCGAAGACTAGAAAAGTCCTTTGCGGTTTGTACGTTCGCTTTGCCGCCAGACTTAGGCAGTGCGTTGAGATCGATAGGCCCAATTTGTTTAACTTCAGCCCCGCGAGCGGTTAGGCCCTTAGCAACGTCTGAAATGGTTTGCTGGATCGGTTTGAGGTCTGCTTGCTTTAGTCGGTCACTGACGGGTGATGTCACTGCGGCAGCGATCGCTAAGTCAAGCAGGCCTTGGCTGCCCATTTTGTGCAAGCCGGGCTCAGGTAGCGTGTTGCTGGCGACTGCCACCGTTTTATTTTCGATGCCTTGCCAAAAATTGCCTCGATTGTCGATCGATTTAGGTGCGGTTACGCACCCAGCCATAACTAAACAGGCTACCCCAAAGCTAGCAAGCTTTAACCCTTTCATTTTTGTCCCCTAAGTAAGATTAAGGCCTAGAACAGGCCGCTAATAGATTGAGATACCCCGTTCACCATCTCTGGTGCAGCCATGCCCCATTCCAGGTTGGCCTTGTTGGCTGTGCTAACAACTCGTGTTTGGTAGCGTTTCCAATTTGATTCTTCTTCGTAGTAGTTGGTGGTGCTGCCGCTAGAGCCTTGTTGTAGCTGGTGCTTGCTGGTGCTGCGCACAACGCCTTTACTTCGCTCGGATACTTGAATATCGGTAATGCTGGCGAAGGTGACGTCTTTAACTAATAGCCCTGAAACCCATTCGATAGCAGCACCGGTAATGCCCGCGGTAGCTAGCCCGCTACCGCTCCGGGTGCCCGTAGCATAGGCAAGTGCGGCTCCAGTAAGCGCGCCACCATAGCCAGCATGCAAGTTCGCATCAGCCGCTGTGGGATCCATTTTGCCAACGCTGAGCGTGTTTACCTGTAGTAGATAATTTGCCTCTTCTGGGTTATCTGTAATGCGATATCCAGCGGCTTTTAGTTTTTCTATTAAAGGCCGTTGTAATTGGAAGCTAGGTTTGTCAGATGTGTTGCGAGCTTGAATATAGATAACTCGCTTACTTGGCGCGACGGGATCTAAAAAGATGCTATCGCTCATTTTGGTTTGAACGTCGAGGTTGCGCTTGGTGATCAGGGTGCCTGTGGCGGCACAGCCCATAATGGAAGCGCTGGCTACCACAGCTACTAGCAATTTAAGCAGTTTCATTTTGTGTTCCTGTAATTATGGTTGAGCGGGTGTGCAGCTATCTGCTGAACCTTGGATGCAGCCATCAAGGCATCGCGCCCTACCTAGCTCGTCGATGGCTGCGCCACCGCCGGCGGTTTTCGAGCAAAGCACTTGGCCAAGGTCGTTTGTTACACAGTCTCCAGGGCCGCATAAGGCCAAACCAACGGCGTTTTTTGCAATACCACCTTGCGGTGTGCTTGAACAATAAACTTGTCCATTTTCAGATAGCAGGCAGTCTGCGTTTACTGCGGCTGGTATAAGTATGAATAGGCCGGTAAATAAACAGCGCAGTAGCATGATGGCATCCTAAAATTGAAATTATCGCCTTTGGATGTGGAATGTTAACAACAAGAAAAACAAACACAACTATTTTGTTTAAAGCCCCGCAGCATGGAGCCAACGGCTCGCCTAACTAGACTAGTTCTTTGGGTGTGTTGTTAGTTTTGTCACGGTCTAGCAACATCAGTAGCGGCGGCAGGAAGAGAAAGTCACATATCAGTGCGAGCATGATGGTCATCGCCGTTAACTGGCCCATATGTGCGGTGAGCAAGTAGCTAGACATGCTGATAATCAGAAACCCGCCAGCCAAAATCATAGTGGTTAAGGTGAGTGCGCTACCTACATTGTGGAAGGCGTAACGTACGGCTTCTTCCGGGGGCAGGTTGCCTTCGCGCCGGGCACGAAGGTATTTGCTTAAAAAGTGTACGGTGTCGTCCACCACGATACCGAGCGTCATCGAACCTACAATCGCCAAGCTGATGCCAATCTGGCCCACTAGGAAACCCCATAGGCCGAAGCCCATTAATGCGGGCACCACATTCGGAACGATAGAGATTAGGCCGACGCGGAGTGATCGCATCATCCACATCATGAGTGCGGAAATCATGATTAATGCGACGAGCATGCCCCCAATCATGCTGTAGAAATTACGTTTGGCGATTTGGGCGAACATTAAACCGATGCCCACCGGCTCAGCGCTGCCCACCATGCTACTGGGCATATTTTCAAGCATCCAAGCCTGGGCATCTTTGCTGAGCTCGACCAAAGTGGTGGCGTCGACATTGTCCATTAGCACGACGAAGCGTGTGAGTTGCTTGTCGGGGTCAATAATGGTGTTAAGGCTTAAGCCTTGGGGTAATGACAGCTCATAAAAGAAGAGATACTGAGCTGCTAATTCTTGATTGTCAGGCAGCCGATACCACTCTTCATCGTCGCCATGCATGGTTTTATTCAGGCGTTTGTTGATATCAACAATGCTGATCACTTTACGCACATTCGGTTGTTGTAAGAACCAGCTTTCCAGTTCTTCCATTTCACGCAAAAACTCGGGGTCATTGACGCCACCTGGCTCATCGCTGGTGAGCGTGTATTGCATTTGCTGCATGCCAACAACGGTTTCATTTAGGTAGTCGGTTGCGCCCCGGAAAGGAATGTCTTCAGAAAAGTATTCAGCGTAGTTGTCACCAAAACGGTTCATGGGAATGCCTGCCGATAACAACAAAATCAACGCGCCAACACCCAGCAGTAGAGGTTTTTGATGGTCGATGACGATGTCTGCTAGGTAGTCGGTCCAACGGCGTTGAACGTGTTTTTTACCTTTGGCTGGTAGCCACATCATCATTGCTGGCATAAAGAAGGCAGAAAGCAGAAAGGCGAACATCACACCAACAGCAACAATGTTGCCGAGATCTCTAAACGGTGGAGAGTCACTGAAGTTAAGAGAAAGGAAACCAATAGCGGTGGTGATAGAGGTCAGAAAAACAGGCTGCAGGTTTAGGCGTAGGCTTTCTAGCATGGCCTCCAGCTTAGTTTTCTGTTTTTCAATGCCGTAGTAGTAGGTCACCAATATGTGTACGCAGTCGGCGACCGCGAGTGTCATCACGATCATGCCTGACGACATGCTCGCGGCATTCAGCGTAACCCCCATCCAGCCAGCGCTACCGTAGGCCGCGAGTGTTGAGAGGATAACCACGGTCCAGGTTGCTAGCGCTGGGATTAAACGACGGAAGTAGGCGATTAGGCCAAATAGAATCAATAGATACGCCGCCGGGAACAGCGTTTCTAAGTCGTACTGAGTCGTTTGAGCCATGGCGTCGTTCAACATGATTACGCCGCTAATATGGAATTTATGGCCAGGATATTTTTCGCCGATTTCTGTAGTTAAGGCGCGAATGGCATTGGCTACTTCCGGGACTTCAGCTTCAAGGTTCTCACGTGGTAATGGGGTGGTGATATAGATGGCGGCGGCACTGCCGTCGGCGGCAGCGGTATTGCCCACAATTTCGTCGCTGGCGAGAGCAAAGCGCTTAATTTCAGCTGCTTTCTCAGGGCTGATTGGACCTTCATCGGGGACCAAGGCTTCAACAATAATGTCGTCACCATCGGCATAACTGTTCTGAAAATTAGAGAGGGAGGTAGAACGTAAGGCGTAGGGTAACTCCCAGCCTCGACGTGTGAGCTCACGCACCGCACTGAGCGAGTCTGGCGTAAATATGTCGCCGCCTTCCGCTTCGACGCCTACAACCAATAGCTCCTTTTGCTCAAACTGCGCTTCGAACTCTTCAAAAGCCTGTAGCTGAGGGTTGTCCTCACCAAAATAAATTCGGTAGTCGGTCGTTTGTGCAAGGCGAGCCATGCCGCTGGTTACAACGGCGACTACCGCAAGGCAAAGCAGCACAGTGGTGAGTGGTCGGTTTACGATAAATCGACGCGACGTTTCGAAATCATTTTTGATCATATCGGCGGGTCACAGGTTTTCTTGCACTCAAGGTATACGCTTGTATACTTTGGGTGTCATTGTATCAGTGCTGTTTTTAAAGCGGCATTTATATGGTGCCACTGTCGGATTATAAGGAGACCGCTATGACGGAAAACACCGATAGACAGCAAATTGTTCATCGAGATATCGATTTTGGTATTGATGATACCTTGCCGAAACATTGGTTGGATAACTGCCCGCATAGAACGCACTTTCTAAACGCGCTATCGATTACCTTTCCAGAGGGAGAGCGTTTTTTCATTCGTAGCGTGCACCGGTTTGCCCATAAGGCTGAAGATTCTCAACTAAAGGCCGATGTAAAAGCTTTTACGCAGCAAGAAGCCATGCACGGGCGCGAGCATCAAAACCTAAATGATGTGCTAGAGCGACAGGGCTATCCGGTACAGCGTGTAGAGGCCAGCGCCACAAGAGATCTGCGCCGCTTAGAAAAGTACACCCCGCCGCTGTTTCGTTTAGCCGTTACCGCCTGCTTGGAGCACTACACCGCATTACTGGCTGAAGTGTTGTTAAAAGATGATTCGCTGTTAAAAAATGCTGAACCACGTATGCAAAAAATGTGGCAATGGCATGCCATTGAAGAGTCCGAACATAAGGCCGTGGCCTATGATATTTATCAGCTTGCGGCTAAGAGTAAGTGGCAAGCTTGGTGGGTGCGTTGTTTCGCCATGTTCCACGTCACACTGCGATTCTTCTTCAAAATCCTGACCTTCTATATCTGGTTTCTTAAAGAAGACAAGCAACTATGGAAACCAAAGGGTTGGCTAGTCGCCTGGTGGTTTCTATTTGGCAAACCGGGGCCGCTACGGAAAATTATTCCCGGCTACTTAGCTTGGTATAAACCGGGGTTTCATCCTTTGAACAGAGATACCAGTAACTTGCTTGCGCGGTACCTAGAGGAACTTGCTAACTAGGGCTTGCATTTAAGTAGCGTGTGTCCCCAGTGGTTTCCATTGGTTTTTTCGGTTACGACAAAGCCTGCTTTTTCCAAGCATGGAATAAATACCGTAGATCGGTACATCTGGCTATTGCCGTTCGCGATAGCAGTGAAATACAGGGAGGTCATTTGTAAGCTGAACGCTCCGGCTTCGTACGGTTGCTCATCCCAGAAGTGCTCTAAAATATAGGCTTGTCCTCTAGAGGTTAGTGCGGGCTTAACTCGTTGCATGATTGACGTGATCTCTGCTTCACCAAAACAGTCGAGAAACTGACTCATCCATACAGCGTCATATTTGCCAGGAATCTGCTGGTTTTCGTCCAGTAAATCTACCGCAATAAAGCTTATACGGTCACTGAGGCCGGCAGCTTCGACCTTCTTCTTGGCCATGTCTAGCTGGCCGGGAAGATCAGCGATCGTGATGTGTAGGTCGCTAGTGTTTGTGGCGCAATACATTGCCCATTTTCCGGTATTGCCGCCAATGTCTAACAACGTTTTAGGTTTGTCTTTGACAACCTCAGGGAGCACTTCGGGAAACGCCTGATCGGAATAATAATGGTCAAAAGCAAACCAGCTTTTTTGAACATGGGGCTCAAGGCTACTTAGGGCCTGATAAACGGTGTCCCACTTGCCAAATACGCTCAGCCCATCTGGTTGACCGCTTTGAACAGAACTACTCAACGATTGCATTGCTTCGTAGCAAACGTCTTGGGTGAAGTCCATATTGGCAACAGTCATTGGGTCGTTAATGAGGAAATGTCCTGTTTTATCTAAGACCCAGTGCTCTTCTTGACCAGCCTTTCCCGGCTTTAGGTAGACAACCCCCATGCCTAGGCCTGCTTCCAGCAGTACGCGGACACCGTACTCACTTAGCTGCAGTTGCTGTGCAATATTGTCTAGTGACATTCCGTCGCGGCCAGATGCTTGTAAGAGTCTTAGGATGCCTAGATCGCGTAATGACTTAGCGGCCTGAAACGCTATAGGTGCAAAGGCTAGCTGCTGGGCGGCAGCACGTGCTTCAAGTGCTGAGCGTCTTTTTTTCATTTCCAAAATTTACTCCCCTAAAAGAAAAAGCCCGCAGGTGTAGCTGCGGGCTTTTTGACTACTGGTAGCGAACTTTATTAAGACGCTTTTTCCAGAATGGTCGCAACACCTTGGCCAAGGCCGATGCACATGGTGGCTAGGCCGTACTCGGCGTCGTTTTGGTTCATGATGTGAGCCAATGCGCCGGTGATACGGGTGCCAGAGCAACCTAGTGGGTGACCTAGGGCGATAGCGCCGCCTTTGATGTTGATGTTGTCCATCAAATCGGTGTCTTTAATGCCTAGTTCCTTACATACCGCTAGACCTTGTGCTGCAAAGGCTTCGTTTAGCTCAATGTAGTTCATGTCGGTGATATCTAAGCCTGCGGTTTTCAGTGCTTTCTGAGTCGCAGGAACCGGGCCGCGGCCCATGATGGAAGGCTCACAACCGGCTACGCCAGTGGCTTTAATGCGGGCCATTGGCTTCAGGCCAAGGGCTTTGGCTTTTTCTTCGCACATGACGATCATGCCGGCAGCGCCGTCAGACAATGCTGATGCGTTACCTGCGGTCACGGTGCCACCACGTGGGTTAAACACAGGGCGCAGTGAAGATAGGCCGTCGAAGCTAGCGTCTGCACGAGCCACTTCGTCAGTGTCGCAAACCACGGCGTTGCCGTCTTTGTCGTGGCCGACTACTGGGATGATTTCCCCCTTGTAGTTGTCGCCTTGTTGCTCAGCAATGGCTTTCTGGTGAGAAGCCAGTGAGAACTGATCTTGCTCTTCACGGGTAATGCCGTGCATTTTGCCGAGTAGTTCCGCAGTTAGGCCCATCATGCCAGCAGCGGCAGCGGTGTTAACCGATAGCGCTGGGTTGGCGTCGTAACCATGAGTCATGGGTACGTGGCCCATATGCTCTACACCACCTACCAAGTAGGTGTCGCCCATGCCAGCAGCGATGTTTGCTGCGGCAATGTGGATTGAGGTCATTGAAGAACCACATAGGCGGTTAACGGTTTGCGCAGGAACGCTGGTAGGAATACCGGCCAATAGCGCGGCGTTACGGCCGATGTTGTAGCCCTGCTCTAGGGTCTGCTGTACGCAGCCCCAGATAACGTCATCAATGTCTTCTGGGTTGATCGCTTCGTTACGCGCTAGTAGCGCTTTCATTACTTCGGCAGAAAGGTTTTCTGCACGAACATTACGAAACATGCCGTTCTTTGAACGACCCATTGCCGTACGAGCGGCGTCGATAATTACTGCATTTGCCATGGTCTTAATCTCCTAGGCTTGCTTACGCGTAGTATTTGGTGCCGGCGGCAGCCATTTCACGCATTTTTTCAGTCGGTTCAAACAGTTTGCCCAAGTGGCTGTATTTCTCATCGCAAGCTTTCACGATGTTCGCCATGCCTAGGGTGTCTGCATACTTAAGCGCACCACCGCGGAACGGTGGGAAGCCGATGCCCATGATCAAGCCCATATCAGCTTCTTGAGCTGAATCTACGATGCCTTCTTCTAGGCAGCGGGCGGTTTCAATGATCATTGGGATCATGTGGCGCTCGATGATTTCTTCATCGGAGAAGTCTTTGCGGCCTGGGCGAACTTCGTCCAATAGTGCTTCGATTTCTTCGTTGTAGGTTTTCTTCGGCTTACCTTTACGGTCTGGCACGTACTCGTAGTAACCCTTGCCGTTCTTCTGACCAAAGCGTTCGTTTTCATACAGCACGTCTAGCGCAGAACGCTCATCAACCTTCATGCGGTCTGGGTAGCCTTCTGCCAAAACGTCGCCTACGTGGTGAGAGGTATCTACACCCACAACGTCGTTCAGGTAAGCAGGGCCCATTGGCCAGCCGAATTTTTCCATCACTTTATCGATCTTGCGGAAATCAGCGCCTTCGCTCATTAGGCCGCCAAAGCCGAAGAAGTATGGGAATAGGATGCGGTTTACCAAGAAGCCAGGGCAGTCGTTAACCACGATTGGGGTTTTGCCCATCGCGCTGGCGTAAGCCACGGTGGTAGCAATGGCTTCGTCAGATGATTTCTCACCACGAATAATTTCAACCAGTGGCATACGGTGCACAGGGTTAAAGAAGTGCATGCCGCAGAAGTTTTCAGGCTTCTCTAGCGCTTCGGCTAGGTAGCTGATTGAGATTGAAGAAGTGTTAGAAGTCAGGATGGTGCCTTCTTTTACGTTCTTCTCAACGTCGGCTAGTACAGCGTGCTTAACCTTAGGGTTTTCAACAACCGCTTCAACCACGATGTCTACTTCACCAAAGTCGCCGTAGCTAAGTGTTGGACGAATGCTAGATAGGATTTTGCCCATCTTGGCGTTGTCCATCTTCTTACGCTCAACCTGCTTAGAAAGCAGCTTGGTGGCTTCGCCCATGCCTAGCTCTAGCGCTGGCTCGGCGATGTCTTTCATGATGATTGGGGTGCCTTTAGAGGCAGACTGGTAAGCAATACCGCCGCCCATAATGCCCGCGCCCAATACCGCCGCTTGCTTCACTTCTTTAGCAATCTTGGCGTGGCCTTTACCTAGTTTCTTCAGGTATTGGTCATTCAAGAATAGGCCAATCAAAGAATCAGCAACGGTGGTTTGCGCCACTTTGGCGAAACCTTTGTTTTCTACTAGCAGTGCGTCATCACGGCTCATGCCAGCCGCTTTTTGAATACCTTTAACGGCTTCAACCGGTGCTGGGTAGTGAGGGCCAGCTTTACCAGCAATAAAGCCTTTGGCAGTTTCGAATACCATCATGGCTTCGATTGGGCCTAGCTGTAGTGGGCCGGTTTTCTGTGCGCGGCGTGCTTTCCAGTCGAAAGTGCCGTTGATGGCTAGCTCAAGCATGGCTAGTGCAGCATCACGTTCTTGGCCGTCGGCAACTACTGAGTCAACCGCACCAATTTTCAGTGCTTTCTCTGGCTTGTTCGGGGTGCCGCCAGCAATCCATTCGATCGCGTTATCAGCACCGACTAGGCGTGGCAAACGTACGGTGCCACCGAAACCAGGGAAGATGCCTAGCTTAACTTCTGGCAAACCAACTGAAGCTTTGCTGCCCGCGACGCGGTAGTCGGTAGTTAGCGCCATTTCGAAACCGCCGCCTAGGGCGATGCCGTTGATGGCGGTGATTGAAGGCATGTCTAAATCTTCAATGGCGTTAAATACGTCATTCGATTCTTTTAGCCAGCCAAGTAGCTTCTCTTCGCCTTCGCTAAAGCTTTTGCCAAACTCGGTAATGTCGGCGCCAACAATAAATACTTTTTTGCCAGAGCTAACTAACAAGCCCTTTACGCCAGAAGCAGCAATGGCTTCGCCAGCGGCTTTTAGCTCGCCAACGGTTTCGGCGTTGAACTTGTTAACAGAGTCGTTTTGGTTGTCGAACACTAGCTCGGCGATCGGGCCGGCTTTGCTGTCGACTTGTGAGACCTGAATGGTCTGTCCTTGGTAAATCATCTTGCGGATTGCTCCTGTAACGAAGACGGATATTAAGAATTCGGGTGGCGGGCTTTGTAGTAATGCTTTTGAGCAACGCCTAGGGACTGCGCATTCTGGCAAAGCCCGCCCCGCCGAGCAAGCGCTTGGCGAAATGGGTTAACAACCGCGCTAGTTTGTCGCCTTGGCGCACTCGCTTAATCGATCAAATTCATCGGATTGATTTAAGTAATGGGGCTTATTTGTGGTAAAACAATGGCTGGAGCCCAATCATGCTGACGCGCGAAAAGCGTTAAATAACAACAATGAATGCCCCAGCTGACCGAGACACACTAATGAACCCAGCGCATGTCACCATTGAAAACCTAACCCGCAGGCATTTGCCTGATGCGGTAGAGGTAATTGCGCAAGCGTTTTACCGTAACCCGCTGGCAATACATGCTTTCCCGGGTGTGGGTGACGATACGCGTTTACGCCGTGTACGCCGTATTTATCGCAGCGTGATGGAAATTGCATTTCAGCGTGGGCGTGTTTTTGTGGTGCGTATCTCTGGCCGCATTGCTGGCGCGGCGGTGGTTTATCCTCCCAGTGCAGATGTACAAACGTTACTGGGTAGAGCGTTAAGTGGCGTTGGCGCCTTAACAGTGGGGCCGCGTGCATCGATGCGTTATGTGGCTTACGAGCGTGAAATTCGCAAGATGCGCCCGAAAGAGCCGCATTGGTACCTATTCTTTTTGGGTGTTACGCCTGCGTTTCATGGCCAAGGTATCGGCTCTGCATTTGTAAAGCACGTTTGCCGTATGGCTGATGCTGATGGCGTACCATGCTATTTGGAAACTAGCGTTAAACCGCAAATCGAGTTTTATGGCGCTTATGGTTTTGAGCTAAAAGAAAGCCGAACATTGAAACAACTAGATGGCTTGGTGGTGAACGGAATGGTCCGCCCAGCCAAGCAATAGCGCTTTAATTGAGTAGATAAAAAAAGCCCCGTGAGTTTGCACTCGCGGGGCTTTTTTATGGCTTGAAGCAGCGCGTTACTTAAGGCCGTCTTGCGAGGCGAAGTAAACCGCTAGGTCTTCAATATCTTGATCAGACAGGCCAGCAGCCATGCCTTTCATGATTGGGTTGGTACGGGTGCCGTTCTTATAAGCATTTAGTGCCTGTACTAGGTAGCTGCGATGCTGACCGGCCAAAATAGGGTTAGCAGCGATAGTGCTGTTGCCGCCAACGCCGTGGCAAGCGTTACAAGCAGCCGCTTTTTGTTCGCCAGCAGCAGCGTCGCCACCAGCGTGAGCTAGGCCAGCAGTGGCCACTAGGGCAGAAGCAATAAGTAGTTTTTTCATGTTTCTAGCTCCTAAGGCTTGTTAGCTGGGTTAGCGAAGAACGCAGCAATATCTGCCATATCTTGGTCAGAAAGGTCTGCGGCTTGAGATTTCATGGTTTCGTGTACACGTTGGTCGTCGCGGTAGGCTTTAAGCGATGCAACGATAAAATCAGCGTGTTGGCCCCAAAGCTTAGGCACGCGGTAGCTTGGGTATACGTTGAAGTAACCGTCTACACCATGGCAACCCATGCATGTTTGCGCTTTCTTCTCGCCCGCGGCTTCATCGCCTGCGGCTAAAACGGTGGCACTGCTTAACATCGCGGTAGCGGCAGCAGCGGCTAATACGGTTTTCTTCAACATATAAGGTTCCAATTTGGCGTAAAGCTAGGAAGTGCGGGAATTTTAAACTGCTATGGCCCGCCACACAAATAACAAGTGCTGTTCTTATTGCGCTAGGTTTTGAATAAACACCACTGCAGTCATCGCCATCACAATGGCGCCGGCTTCGGTTAGCCAGATCCAAGCGCCGTGCTTGCCCTTTAGCTGAGGCCGTAAGCCCCAGGCTGTTAGCCCCGTGCAGGCGACAAATCCGCCAATGAATAGCGTGACCAAGAAAATGCCGTGTAGCTCTTCTTGGCTGGTACGGATCTCGCCCAAAACTGCGCTATAAAGCACAATCACCGCTAACATCACTAACTCGAAAAAGCTGAAAAAAACGGCTAAGCAAAAGTTAATCCAGAAAAGAGAGCGCATGATTTAGATGTCCAACAGTGAATTCGACGCAGCGACATTAGTACAAAGTGCAGATTTTACCGCAGTGCTGGCCGCGCTGGCTGCTGCAAAACGCGTGTTCTTTATTACCGGTGCTGGAATTTCGGCGGAATCTGGTTTGCCTACTTACCGAGGCGTTACCGGCCTATATAACCAAGAGCATACCGAAGACGAAGTGCCGATTGAGGCGGCCTTGTCTGGCGATATGTTGCGCCAACGCCCGGCGTTAACGTGGAAATACCTGCGCCAGATTGAATCAGGCTGTCGCCGAGCAGGCTTTAATGCCGCGCATGCGGCTATCGCCGAGCTGCAGAAACATAGGCACGTCTGCGTGTTAACGCAGAATATTGATGGCTTTCACAATGATGCCGGTAGCCGCAATGTGATTGAGATTCACGGTAACGCGCGCACTGTTTTTTGCACAGCCTGTGATTGGCGCGAAGACGTTAGCGACTATAGCCGCTGGGACGGCAATGACGATGCGCCATGTTGTCCAGGGTGTGGCGATTTACTGCGCCCTACCGTTGTGCTGTTTGGCGAGATGTTACCGAGTGACGCGCTCGACAAGCTGTACGCCGAGCTAAACAAAGGTTTTGACTTGGTGTTTAGCGTGGGTACCAGCAGTGTTTTTCCTTATATCGTGCAGCCTGTATTAGATGCTGCCCGACAGGGCATCCCAACGGTGGAAGTTAACCCGTCGAACACCGATATCAGCAAGTTGGTCGACTACAAATTCGCGGCGCCAGCAGGCGTGGTGCTGCCGGCGTTAGTGAATCATTTAGCGTCTGGGTAAATGTGATAGCTGCCTACTAGCTCTGCTTGCGCCAGCACATGGCCTTCTATGGCGGCGAGTACCGTGCCCCCGGTAAATGCCCCGTCGACCTCACAGCATTCCAAGTCAGTGGCGAAGAGCTGAAAGCGATATTGATGAACGCGTTCGTCATTCCACGGCGGGCATGGACCATCGTAACCGTAATAGTCCCCGGCCATATCGGCATCGCCCGCAAACCAGCCGGTGTAATCGTTAATACCTTGGCGGCCGGGCCCGGTTGGCGATTGCTTGCCACCCGCGGTAATGCCGTCACTACAGTAGCCTTCGGCAATGCTGTTTACGCCAACTGGGATGTCTACCATCACCCAGTGATAGAAATCACAACGGGGTAAGGTGTGAGGTACGGTTTTGCCTGCTTGGTTTACGTCATCGCCAACCGTGGGTACTTCGGTATCTACGCATAGCAGCACAAAGCTTTTGGTGCCTTCCGGTGCGTCTGTCCAGCTTAGTTGTGGGTTTTTGTTGGGGCATAGCTCAACGTTATTGATCGGGTGGTGTTTGCCAAAAGCAAAGTCGCTGGGAATGGCGTCGCCGTTGGTAAAGCTATTGCTGGTAAGCTGCATCGAAAGTCTCCTGTGTTTGTTACCAGCTTACGGAAAACCCCATGACGGACAAAGCTTCTGATTTAGTTATTCGCCCAGCGCGCGTCGATGATGTGGATGCGGCGTTGCCGTTAATTTATAGCTCCGGTCCAGAAGTGTGGGATCTGTTGTTTGGTAATGGTGAAGCCGAGTCTTCATTTCCTTATTTGCGCGAAGAGTGGTTGAGCGGCAAAGGCATTGGTGGCTATCGAGCCCACTGGGTGGCAGAGCGTGATGGCGTGGTACTTGGTGCGGTAGCGGTATACGACCATGCCGAACATAAGCGCCAAGGCGATCAAACTGCAAAGCACGCGCTGAAATACTTTGGATGGCGTGTGCTGCTGCGGGTGAGGTTAATGCTACGTGTCAGCAAATCCTTTATGAAACCGCCGGGTAAAGATGTGGACTACGTGGCCAACTTTGGCGTGGCTGCGGAAGCGCGTGGCCAAGGCATTGGTGGTGCCATGTTGCAGCACTTTTTAGAACGCGCGGCGGAACGGGGCAAGCGTTTCTACGAGTTGGATGTGTCTTTAGATAATCCGCGTGGCGAGGCTCTATATGCCCGTTTTGGCATGAAGGTGATTCGCGAAAATCACGATGCCGTGTTCGAAAAACGCGGTCTTGTGGGCACGCGCCGTATGCAGATGGCGGTGCCCAAGTCTTAGCTCAGCAAGGACTGCCAAACCGGGTGGCTTAGCAGGCAATGCGGGTCTTCCAACATAAAGAAGTGATTACCCTTTACGCCCTCGGCGGAAATATTGGCATTCCGCTTGGCCGCTTTTAACGCAGCTGGCGGTAAGAAGGCATAACTTTCGGTACCGTAGAACAGTTGCGTGGGCACGGAAATCGCGTCCAGCCATTTCCATAACTTATGTGGCGCATTGGCAAACAC
>JAPPPA010000213.1:0-7537 GCA_028817755.1 Gammaproteobacteria bacterium
GTCGTCGTGTGGTAATTTTTTCTTTGCCAGGCGCTTTTACCCCTACCTGTAGCAGCACCCACCTTCCTCGTTATGAGGAGTTGTATGCGGACATCGCGGCACAAGGTGTAGATGACATTTACTGCTTGAGCGTGAACGACGCCTTTGTGATGTTCCAATGGAGCAAACATATCGGTGCCGATAAAGTAAAAATGTTGCCAGATGGCAATGCCGACTTCACCCGCCAAATGGGTATGTTGGTAGATAAGTCGAACCTTGGTTTTGGTCAGCGTTCATGGCGCTATTCAATGGTGGTGAACGACGGCGAAATTGAGAAGGCATTTATTGAGCCGGACTTTCAAGACAACTGCCCAACCGACCCGTTTGAAGTGAGTGATGCCGATACGATGTTGGCTTACCTTAAAGGTGCGGAATAAGCATAAAAAAAGCGCCAGCCGAGTTATCAGGCGCGGCTGGCGCTTAGGCGCTTAAGGAGAGGAGGAGCTTCTCCTTAGGCAAACAGCTTAATTTTCATTAAGTCGCTGTTTGGGTGGTGACGTTATTGGGCGCAGCTTGTGTAATGCCCCCAACCACGTAGTCCATAAATGAATAAGCGAGTTCTGAGGCTTGTTGTCCTAAGTCGTTAACTAGAGGGCCGAATGGCGAGTCTTCTAGAATTTCTAAATCGGCCAAACCATGAATCAGGTTTGTGAGTGAAAACATAAACCGCAGTTGCAGTGTTTTTGCTGGCACGTCAGGCAGTGCTTTTTGTAGTAGCTCAACAATGCGATTGGCGTCGTTGTTGAACGTGCTGATTAACTCTTTACGCACATCTGGCCCGGCCTCCCATACGAGGCGAGCGGTAAATTTAATTGCATCTTGGCCCCATTGACCTTCTGCGAGCAGTGCTACATGTGGCGCAAAGCCTGCATTGAGCACATCGCGAATGTAGTCAGGATCATTGGGCGCGACTTCTTTGACCACTTTGTCTAACGCTTCCTTGCGTATAGGTGCTAAGTGGCCGTAGATGTTTTCTAGAATGGCTGAGACAAGATTTCGCTTGCCCCCAAAATAGTATTGGGTGGCTGAGACGTTAGCTTGTCCTGCAGCTTGGGCAATGCTCCGCATGGATACTGCGTTGATGCCGTCTCGAGCAAATAAATGCAGAGCGGAATCTAGAATATCTTGGCGGCTGCGATCCCCCGATGCATAGCCTTCAGTTCTTAAATTACTGTTAGTCATTTGTTGTATTAGACGTTCAGTTTTCCTGCCTTAGCTAAGTTAAAGCAACTGAATCAAACAACAAGCACCAACTGACGAGCTGTTACACAGCGCCGATTAGTGGCATAAGACTATTACGGTTTGATGGGGTTATTGGCCGAATCGAACAAAGGTAATTGAATATTGCCGCTGATTTGATAAGCGTTTGTACTGTGTTCTGCGGTTGTGCCTGGTACTAACTGAAAGTGTCCGTTTCGCTGGTAAAGCAATAAGCCAATTTTGTCGCCATTTGCTACTGGCTCACCCACAAAAGGCATACGCAAGTTGTCGTAGGTGACGGCAGGGTCGGTAATCGTATTTGCACGGCGTACGCCAGCCACTTGTTCGTCTACTTCAACAAAGCTGCCGTCTGGTTTTTGAATGCCCACGGCAAACATCGCTGTAGCGTCAGACACGGTAGGAATAACCACGCCGGTCGCAGAGGCAATTGCATCGACTTTTAAACTGTTGAGCACGGGAATACCCGCAAAATAGCCGTCGGTTGGCATCGTCGCCACTGCTAAAAACTGGAGTGGGGATCCGACTAAATCAGTATTGGTGGCACTGGCACTTGTTACATTGGTAGCGGGAATGGTGTAGCTACCTAAGCTGCTACCGACCGGCATTTGGCTATGCGCGGTAATCCCTTCATCACTATTTAGGCCAAGGCAGAGGTCTGGTACCGGTGTGGCTTGGCGAAAGCCTTTTAGGCGTTCGTCAAACCACGGCACCAAAAGGTCGAACATATTGTGCTCACCACAATCGTTATCGCGAGCGACTTGATAATTGGAGCTTGGATCCGCGGAGTTTTGAATAAGGGCAAAGGTGGTCAGCATATGCCCTGCGTCCATCGTCATTAGCCGGGCTTCGCCGCTATTGTGAGTGGCGTTGGTGAAGATTTCGTAGTTGTCATAGGCTTCAACAACGTCAAACACCATGTCTCGGTTACCTTGCACCAGCCAAACATCGACATCCATTGGTGGGCGTCCAGCGCGTAATTCGCTAATGCGGCCAAGGCCGTTTTTACCGAATAACTCACGGAAGGCTGGGTCAAAATTGTCCATGTCTTGGCCGTTCGCAGCCTGCTGTCGCTGAACCGTGTCGCAAGCTGCTTGCACGAGAGGGTCTAAACGCGCGCCCGCACCAGCCGGTGGTGGCCCTGCAAGTAGGCAGAGGCCGTTGGTGTAACCGCGTTTCAGGGCTTCGTTAGTAATCAAAGCGCCATGCATTTTGCTGGCATCGACGATAGTTGGGCCGGGTTCGAGTGGATTATCAAACGAGGCGAGTTGGTTCCAGGTAGCCACGGGCACCATTGCGTCGAGGCGATCATCCATAGCTGCGAGCATCAATTGATAAGCACCGCCGTAACTACCGCCGATGGCGCCGAGCACAATGTCTCCGTCTGAGGTATCAACAGGTAAGTTGGCAATCGCCCAATCGACTACAGCCATTGCATCGACCGTTTCGTAGCAAGGGTTCATCACTAAGGCTTCGCCTTCTGAAGTGCCCCAGCCGCGTTCATCAAAGCTAATAACAATGTAGCCAGCATTGACGATAGTAGGGATAACGAAATCTAAGCCACGGAAAGTGTTTTCGCTGGCTGGAGGGTGTTCGGTGGCTGGGGTAGATGCACGTGCGCCGCCCCAGCCATGGCTATGCAAAATAACCGGGAAGGTGTCGCCTTGATTAAAGGCGGGTAAATAAACGGTGGCGTCGATTCGCGTCGTGTCTTCACTGCTGCCGCTGTAGTCGCAGTCAGCAACACCGTTGGCGCCGGGAATAGCAACTGCATTTAGGCGTTGCGAGGGGGCAGGCGAGGTAATCGATTGATCACAAAATTGACTGCTAGCCGAGCTGCCGCAAATGTGACTGGTCGGCGTAGTGATAACCGGTGTAGCCGTAGTTGGTAAGTTTGGCGAGCCGCAGCCAGCCAGCGTTAAGGCTGAGCCTGCTAACGCTAGATATAAGTTCTTCATTTATCCCCCAATAATTATGTGCACATTATGCGCTTTCTATTGCGCAGGAGGAAATTGCGGTTTTTCTCGCTATAGATGTTTAGATACAGCGCTTAAATATGAGAGGATTAAAAAAAATGACAAACGGTGTTGAATTCGTTTTCATATATGATTAGTATTCACTTAGTGCGGCTCAGGACCGCACTGATTTATCCTCCTTCCTGTAGCCTTGAAAGTCTGCGTTATTTAGCGCGGACTTTTTTTTGCCTGTCATTTTTTCCTGCCATTAATGCTTTTGTGGCCTTCTTAGCCAGCAGTAGGCCTTATACCTTGTTTGTGCGATTTCCTATTGGCTCTTAGTAGCAGTAGTGCTCGGGAAGGACGCTCATAGTTAAATTACATAGGTAACGAGTTATACTGCGGAAATAAATAATCACCTTAGTTTAAAGCCGCCGGTTGTATAGGAGTGGCTTAGCTATGGTTTGGAGGAATGATGACGAAGTACGTTGTATCAACCCGCGCAGCCGTTGCCGTGGCGGCTTTATTTTTGGGTGCTTGTGGTGGCTCGCCAGGTGAACAAATCGCCCAAGCGTTAAGCGAAGACGTTGCACAGCTGTCGTGTTTGCCACAACCAACGCCGCCTTCAGGTAGCGTAATAAAACCGTACAACCCGAATACGCAATACGTGATGAATGTCGCCAACATTATGCCGCCCGGTAATGATGGTCACATTAGCCCTGCGACTTCTCCAGCGCCTAATCAAGATCCTGATAGTTATGGCGATCACTACGATGATCAGCGTGAAATGTATTGGAATAGCCAGTTTAAAAATGGCGCCTTTACCGATGTGAGTAGCCTAACCGCGGAACACGATTTAGACAGTGGCAATGGGCAGGTGCAAATTTACCGTGCTGATTTTGATGTGCCTGTGATTCATGGCGACAGCGGTTATGCCGTTTGGTATGGCGCGGGCTATGTCACCGCACAAGATCGTATGTTCTTAATGGATGCAGCTTTGCGCCAAGGCGCAGGTACGTTTTCAGAGCTAACCGGATCGGGTGATGTGCCGGAAGATGTTCAACGCAAAACGCTTCGCTATAGTCAGGCCGAATATCAGGCCATGTACGACAACCTGTCGCCGCTAGCGAAAGATGCATTGGATGGTTACGTCGCAGGTGCTAACGCTTGGGTTGATCGTATTAATGATCCACTCGATGCCGCAGCAGAAAGGCCGATGGAAATGGTGGCTTTGGACTACCACCCATCACATATTAGCGCCCTAGATGTGATTGCCTTAGGCGTGTTTATGACGCGTTTTGTAGCGGCGAACGGTGGCGATGAAATGGCCAATGTGCGTTTTCTACAAGACTTAACGGCACGCCACGGCGCCGAAACGGCACGGCAGATATTTCGTGACTTGTTATGGGTAGATGACAAGCAGGCGACAGTAACGATTACCGATGCCGAGTTCACGAATATTTCAACACCAGAGCCACTACGCGAGTCAGTATTAGCTGCGGCGATGGATTACGCCGAAACCTTGCCGCTAGAACTCGAGTTTGGTCCGGGTACGGGCCACTTTCCAGAGCCACCGCCAGCACAGGCAAAATTGCCAGAAGACTTCGAGTGGCCGTTTCCGCCAGAGATGCTACGCGCGGCGTTAGATCAATATGAATCACGTGAGCCTGTGAATCGTATTTCTGCGTCTTACCAAGTCACCGTAAACGACAGCGCCAGTGAAGGTGACAGCACTCTCATCCTGTCTGCACCGCAGTTGGGTTATAGCTATCCAACCTTGTTCTATGAGCTAGAAGTGGTGGGCGGTGGTTATGCGGCCCGCGGTGTTGGCGTGCCAGGCTTGCCGGTTGTGGGTATTGGTTATGGCACCCGAGTGGCTTGGGCCTTAACTACCGGTGAATCTAAGACTATTGATAGTTTTGTGGTTGAGCTCACCGGGCAAGAAACCTATTTGCATGACGGCGAAGAAAAACAAATGGACTGCCGTGATGAAGTGGTTCGTTATCGTGGTTCATCAAATGGTGTACCTGCTGGCCCAGTGGGTGCGAATACTCAAAATATCCGCGTCTGCCGCACAGTGCATGGTCCAGTGGTAGCCCGTTCTGACGACGGCCAGTACGCACGAGCCGTGCAGTACGGTATGTGGATGCGTGAAATTGATACGGTTGCTGGTGTTTGGGGTTGGTCACGTGCGCAAAACTTTGCTGAATTCCGTCATGCAATGAGCCAAGTTACATGGAACGAAAACACCATGTATGCGGATGCTGACGGCAATATTGCCTACTTCCACCCGGGACTACACCCGTGGCGCCACCCGGCTTACGACCAACGCTTGCCCGCGAAAGGTGATGGCACTCAAGACCATTGCGACACGCTGGTATTTGAAAACACGCCACATAGCATTAATCCAAGCCGCGGCTTTATGCATAACTGGAACAACAAACCGGTAAAAGGCTGGGGTGAAGGTACTGGGGGTGTAGCCTCGCATGAGCCGAGTGAGATTGATGGGCGTAACCGCAACTGGGAAGAACTACTTACCGCCGAGGTGAGCGGTCAGCCGGATGGGCATGGCAATGATATCGCTGGGGTGAGCTACGACGATCTATTTGATTTTGATAAACGTATTGGCCGTATTGACCCTAAAGGTTACGGCTTAGCTGAAGTGATTAATCGTTGCTTTGGTGGAGACAATCCTTGTGGCCTCAATGCCAAACAAAGCCAGATGTTGGTCGAATTCCAAAACTGGGACGGCCAACACTACAACGACGCTATTGATCCTTTAGCCGCAGCCGACTCGGATGATGCTAAAGACACCGCCGCGGCGACAATCTTTAGCACCGTGGTACAAGGCATGACAGAAGAACTGTTCCGTCGTGGCGTGAGAGACGACGCCGTTGATACCAGCCCGACCGCTGTCGATACCTCGCCCGGCTCTGGCCGCCCAGATGGCGACCCCGATGACGTGCTGCCGTTTGAATTTGTGAAGCGCCATGAAGCGCGGGGCAACCATCCTTATGACGTGGGTACCTTTCACAAGCTACTGGTACGCATTTTTAAACCGGAAGATAGCAGCATCAGCTTGAATTACGACTGGTTAGAAGGGCGGACTCAAGAAGCGTTTTTGAAAGCTGCGTTCGACTTTGCCCAAGCTGAGCTGGAAGGGGAGTTTGGTGAGGCCACGGCGGTGACGGACTTCCAACGTGTGCATCACCGTGATGACGTTTGTGGTTTAGCCAATCCACTCGCTGGCCCTTGTATCACCATGCCTCACCAAGACCGAGGCAGTTGGATTCATATTATTGAATTTACCCCGCCCGGCAATAGTTAAAATGCCAAAACGCGACTAAAAAACCAGAACGCAGAAAGACCGCCGATACTGAAAAGTATCGGCGGTTTTAAGTTGGGTAATGCCTGCGCAGCAATCGAAGTTTGTAATACCGCTAGGCTTATACGACTGACAATAATGAGCGCTGCGACAAAGAGCAGCTGGCCGGTTTCTACGCCTAAGTTAAACAGTAACAAGACGGGCCAGAATGCCTCACTAGGCAGACCTGCCTCGCTTAAGGCACCAGCAAATCCAAGCCCGTGAAGCAAACCAAAAGCAAAGGCCATGACGGCGGGTTTTTGTAAGGTAAAACTTTCATAAGCAGGATCGCGGTGTTGTCGTAATAACTCGGCCGCCAGTAATGTGATGCTGAACGCGATCATGCTTTCTACTACAAGGCTGGGTAGGGCAATAGCATCCGTTACCGCTAACGCCAAGGTAATAGAGTGCGCCAGCGTAAAGCTGGTCACTACCCAGAGTAGTTGCTTACCGCGGGCCATTAGCCAAAACAGAAACACCAGTAGTAAGTGATCATAGCCGCCTAGGATATGCTCAATGCCCATAGGCAAATAATCACTACTGTCGGTTAGCGTAGGTGGTGCTGATGCGGAAAATACAAAGCTGGGTTGTTGTCGTTGTAACGTCAGGTGAGTTTGTTCACCGCTGGCGTTGTATAGCACCACCACCGCATCAGGGGTTTGGGTATTTAGACCGCTAATATGAAATTCGCGGCCGGCAATAGGGCCGTTGCAGCGATGGCGCCAGACACGAGTGACGCCTTCTTTTTCAGCGTGACTATGTTTTTGAACAATTCGACAGTCGTTAGTCGTGTGAACGGCGATCGCCGGTGGTCGGCCTGCCGCATCATAAGGGGCCTTCAACTGTACTTGGAATTGTTGAGGGCCTTCTTCATAGACGCTGATTAAGGCAATGCCAAGTTGGTGCGCCATCGCCGAACCGCAGCACAGTAACCAAAGCCCGGTTGCCCATAGGCTTAGTT
>JAPPPA010000213.1:7547-8103 GCA_028817755.1 Gammaproteobacteria bacterium
GGCTTAGTTTGCGCAGTTTATTGAGAAACAACATAGCGTTTTTGCAACTGCTGCATACCTTCTTCAAAGGCCTGTCGTTCTTGTGCTTCAATCCAGTCCACTAAGGCGCGTTTTTTTACTTTTTCGAAGGCGGCAAGTTGAGCGGCTTCTCGGTGAGTGATGCGAAATACCAGCCAGCCTAATCCTGATGATATGGGTGTTTGCCAGTGTTCGCCCTCGGCTTGTGCAATGGATTCTGCGGCCACTTTGCCGAGTTGCTTGCGCAGTTGTAGTTGGCTTTGAGAATTAAGTTGCTCGAATTCGCCAATATCCTGCTGGGTTGTTGCAGCGCTATGAAAGTCGATAGCGGCAGTTTCTGTATTCGGCCCAAATTCGCTGCGTCGGAATAGGCGATAGTCAACCGAAAACTTGCTTGGTTCCATATAGTTTTCGGCGTTGGCTTGAATCCACTTATTGAGTTCAAACATCCCAAGATCGTGTTCGGCACTCGCTTCTAGCAGTAAGCGCATTTTTTGTTCTAGCTGTCGCTCGACAATACTGTCGTTCTGATCTAGCC
>JAPPPA010000006.1:0-5840 GCA_028817755.1 Gammaproteobacteria bacterium
AGAAACGGCGGCCTCACTCACCAAACTCGGCATGCAAGTCACCGTATTAGAAATGGCTGACCGCATTCTGCAACGCGTTACCGCTCCGGAGTTATCCGAGTTCTACCACCGCATTCATACCGAACATGGCGTGCGTATTCTCACCAACAGTTCGGCACAACAATTCGTTGGCCAAGAGCGAGTAGAAAAGGTGGTTTGTGCCGATGGCGCTGAATTAGAAGCCAGCCTTGTTGTGATTGGGGTTGGCGTTATCCCCAATACCGAACTGGCTGAAACCGCCGGCCTCACCATTGAAAACGGCATTGTGGTGGACGAATTCTGTCAAACCAATGACCCCGACATTGTCGCCGCTGGAGACTGCACCAGTCACATTAGCAAGATCTACGGCCGCCGCATTCGCTTGGAATCCGTGCCCAACGCCGGCGAACAGGCCAAAACCGCCGCCGCTACCCTCTGTGGTAATCCCAAAGACTGCACCACCATGCCGTGGTTCTGGTCCGACCAATACGACCTTAAACTACAAATCGCCGGCCTTAGCCAGGGCTACGACCAAGTCGTCATTCGCGGTGATAAAGACAACGGCAACAGCTTTGCCGCTTTCTACCTCAAAGAAGGCCAACTACTCGCCGCCGACTGCGTGAACCGTCCTAAAGAATTTATGCTGAGTAAGCGCCTGATTACCGCGGGTGACACTGTAGCAGCGGAAAAACTTGCGGACGAATCCATTCCTGTGAATGAACTGTTAACCCAGGCGTAGCACTGGGGCCGGCCTTTAAAAAGAGGTATCCGCCGAACCCCTATCAGGCAGAGGCTATCGACGTGGAATTGCCGAGGCTCGACCTGTCCACCCACCCCGTCGCAAAAACAAGCCTGTCATTCACAGGGTTTTTGTTAGGAGATTTTCATGAAGACTACAGAAACGTATCAGCAACAAGCACTTCAGCCTGGCGATTATATCGACAGCGATCACGCCGAGATTCGGAGTTTTGCAGAGTCGCAGGCTGTCGGCGCCACTCACCAAGAGAGAGCAGTGGCGCTGTACTACGCGGTGCGCGACCAAATCTACTACGACCCCTATAGCATCCGCATGGAACCAGAGACTATGCGCGCCAGTAACATTTTGGCGCAGGGACGCGGACATTGTGTCGCCAAGGCCGTCATGTATGCGGCAGTTTGCCGCGCTGCAGGCATACCCGCCCGCTTAGGCTTTGCGGATGTCAAAAACCACCTGACAACGCCCCGTCTGCGCGAGTTGATGCAGACAGATATTTTTCATTACCATGGCTACACCGACGTCTGGCTGAATAACCGCTGGATCAAAGCAACGCCTGCCTTCAATCTATCGTTGTGCGAGCGTTTCGGCGTGCTGCCGCTGGATTTCGACGGGGTCAATGATAGCATCTTCCACCCTTGCGACCGAGAAGGTCGTCAGCACATGGAGTACCTCGTGGACCACGGCCCGCGCCTGGACCTGCCCTGGGACGAACTAGTCAAGACCTATCGGGAATTTTATCCGCTCATTGCCTCTGCCGGACAAGAGATTGGCGGCGACTTTGCCGCAGAGGCAGCAAGCGAAATAAAGAAGGCGCAGTGAAACCGTCTTGCGGCCATAGATTTTGGCGCTGAGACATGCCCGAATCGCGTTTACGCTTTAGCGCCGTCTGACGCCACTCGGAGCGCTGGCGGGACTAACCCGTCAGCTTTTGCTTCAGAATTTGGTTTACCTGAGCCGGGTTAGCTTTGCCTTGGGTGGCCTTCATGACCTGACCAACAAAGAAACCAAATACCTTTTCTTTACCAGCGCGGTACTGCTCAACCTGACCAGCGTTACTGGCAATGATTTCGTCAATCATGGCTTCAATCGCACCGGTGTCAGTAATTTGCTTGAGGCCTTTAACTTCGATCACTGCATCGGCGTCGCCTTCACCGTTCCACATGCCTTCGAATACTTCTTTGGCAATTTTGTTGGAGATGGTGTTGTCAGCAATACGTTTGCACATCCCAGCGAGCATTTCTGCTGACACAGGCGATTCAGTAACGTCTTTCTCTTCTTTGTTAAGCCACGCTGCCAGTTCACCGTTACACCAGTTGGCCGCCATTTTTGGGTCAATACCGTCAGCCACGACCGCTTCAAAGTAGTCGGCCATTGGGCGGCTATTCGTAAGCTGTGCGGCGTCTTCATCAGACAAGCCGAAGTCGCCGACAAAGCGGGCTTTCTTAGCGTCTGGCAACTCAGGCATGTCGCCGCGTACCGCTTCAATAAACGCATCGTCTATCACTACCGGCAGCAAGTCAGGACAAGGGAAATAACGGTAATCGTTAGCCTCCTCCTTACTACGCATAGAGCGCGTTTCGTTTTTGTCGGCGTCGTACAAGCGGGTTTCTTGCACTACTTCGCCACCGTCTTCAATCAGATCAATTTGGCGTTCAATCTCAAAGTTGATGGCCTTTTCCACAAAACGGAATGAGTTGATGTTTTTGATTTCGGCGCGAGTGCCTAGCTCTTCCTGGCCTTTAGAGCGCACGGAAACGTTGGCGTCGCAGCGGAACGAGCCTTCCTGCATATTGCCGTCGCAAATGCCTATGTATTGCACCAGCGAGTGCAGCTTTTTCATGTAGGCCACGGCTTCGGCCGCAGAGCTTAGTTCTGGCTCTGAAACGATTTCTAACAGCGGTGTGCCGGCACGGTTCAGGTCAATCCCTGTGCAGCCTTCTGCGGCGCCATGGATGGATTTTCCTGCATCTTCTTCAAGGTGAGCGCGAGTCACGCCAACGCGCTTCTCTTCACCGTTTACATTGATGAATAATTCGCCGTGCTCAACGATAGGCAGCTCTAGCTGGCTGGTTTGATAGCCCTTCGGCAAGTCAGGGTAAAAGTAGTTTTTACGCTCAAACACACTGCGCTTATTTATGGTCGCGTTCAGTGCGATACCTAAGCGCGTGGCTAAGTTCATCACTTCTTTGTTTAGCACGGGCAAGGTGCCGGGCAAAGCAAGGTCAACTTCGTTTGCCTGCGTGTTTGGTTCAGCGCCGTAGGCTATAGACGAGCCGCTGAACAATTTGGAGTTTGTGCTCAGTTGCGCGTGAATTTCTAGGCCAATAACGGTTTCCCAGTTTGAATACATCGCGAAACCTCCTATTGGTACGCCGCCGGAATGGCTTTATGCCAGTCCGTGACTTGTTGATATTGATGCGCGGCGTTAAGCAGTTCAGCTTCGCCAAAGTGTTTACCGACCAGCTGTAGGCCAATTGGCAGACCACTCGCCTCACCCACAGGGATAGACATACCGGGCAGACCCGCCAAGTTCACGCCAATGGTGAAGATGTCGTTTAGATACATGGTGACAGGGTCGTCGGTTTGCTCGCCTAAGCCAAATGGCAAACCCGGTGTGGTTGGGCCTGCGATGAGATCAACTTCTTCAAAGGCTTTAAGGAAATCGTCGCGAATAAGGCGGCGAATTTTCTGCGCTTTGATGTAGTAGGCGTCGTAGTAACCGGATGACAAAGCGTAGGTGCCCATCATGATGCGGCGCTTCACTTCGTCACCAAAACCTTCGGCGCGGGTGCGCTTGTAAAGGTCGGTTAAATCTTCTGGGTTGTCACAGCGATGGCCGTAACGTACGCCGTCAAAACGCGACAAGTTAGCCGAGGCTTCTGCTGGTGCAACCACGTAATAAACCGGCACAGACAAGCCAATATTTGGCAAATCAATTTCTTTAACTTCCGTGCCTAAGCTTTTGTATTCATTAATAGCTGCATCTACTGCCGCTTTTACTTCCGGCTCTAAGCCGTCAGCGAAAAACTGCTTTGGCAAGCCAATGGTTTTACCCGCTAGCGACTCACCCAAGCCGGTCACCAAGTCGTCAACAGGGCGCTCAATACTGGTGGAATCACGCTCGTCAAAACCACTCATGGCTTGCAGCATTAGTGCAGCATCTTCAGCGGTTGTTGCGAACACACCGGCCTGATCTAAGCTGCTGGCGAAGGCGATCATGCCGTAGCGCGATACACGACCATAAGTAGGCTTAATGCCGGTAATGCCGCAGAACGCAGCAGGTTGGCGAATCGAGCCGCCGGTGTCGGTACCAGTTGTTGCTGGTACTAAACGCGCGCCAACAGCCGAGGCTGAACCGCCTGAAGAACCGCCGGGCACTTTGCTGGTGTCCCAAGGGTTTTTAACGTCGCCGTAATAGCTGGTCTCGTTAGACGAGCCCATGGCGAATTCGTCCATATTGGTTTTGCCTAAGCAAACCATGCCAGCCGCTTGGAGTTTTTCGACCACGGTGGCGTCATATGGCGAGATAAAGTTATCTAGCATCTTCGAGCCACAGGTGGTTTTTACGCCTTTGGTGCAGAAGATATCTTTGTGCGCGAAAGGCAAGCCGTCTAGCGGGCCTAGGCTTTCGCCGGCTGCGCGGCGCGCATCGGCGGCCTCAGCGGCAGCTAGTGCGGCATCGAAGGTGCGCGTTACAAAGGTATTAAGTTCGCCATCATGCGCTTCTACACGGGCAATAAAGTGCTCGGTAAGCTCACGGCTAGTGGTTTCACCCGCTGCGATGGCGCTTGAAAGCTCGGTAAGGGTTTTAGTGTGCCAAGTCATGTCAGCATCCCCTACTCAATCACGCGTGGTACAAGGAAGCAGCCATCTTCGGTAGCTGGCGCATTCGCTTGCAACGCTTCGCGTTTATTGGTTTCAGTGACCACGTCTGCTCGTAGGCGCTGCGTGGCGTCTAGGGCATTTGAAAGTGGCTCAACGCCGGTCACGTCGACGGCGTTCATTTGATCGACCATATCCAAGATATTGGATAGATCTTTGGTATAGGTTTCTAGGTCGGCCTCGCTGACATCAATACGAGCGAGGTGCGCGATATTTTTTACCGCGCCACTGTCCAAGGACATGGCAACTCCAAGGGAAATGAAGCAAAACAAGAATTTGGGGAGCCAAAAACGGCTCAAACCCCTCTGTGGCGCGCAAACTTACCATAGCTAGCGCCTTGCCCCAACCATAGGCCGCTGCTAAAGTTGCGCGCTTTCAGGGCTAGAGCATCCCCCTAAGCGAATAGCTAAGCTCGCCCAACATTACTGAAACCCTACAAATACGACAGTTCATCCATGTTTAATAGTCTTCGCGGCTTCTTTTCTAACGACCTTTCTATCGACCTTGGCACCGCAAATACCTTGGTATATGCGCGTGGCGAGAGCATTGTTTTAGACGAACCTTCTGTAGTGGCGATTCGCCAAGACACCCAAGGCCGCAAAAGCATTGCCGCTGTAGGCGCAGACGCAAAAATGATGCTTGGCCGTACGCCCGGCAACATTACCGCGATCCGCCCACTGAAAGACGGCGTAATCGCCGACTTCACCGTCACCGAAAAAATGCTGCAAACCTTCATTAAGAAGGTTCACCAAGCGCGCTTCTTCAAACCAAGCCCGCGCGTATTGGTTTGCGTACCTTACGGCTCTACCCAAGTAGAACGCCGCGCGATTCGCGAATCAGCACTAGGCGCAGGCGCGCGCCGCGTATTCCTAATTGAAGAGCCAATTGCTGCAGCGATTGGCGCAGGCATGCCAATTGACGAAGCCCGCGGCTCGATGGTTTTGGACATCGGCGGTGGTACTTCTGAGGTAGCGATTATTTCTTTGAACGGCATCGTATACGCCGCGTCTGTGCGCATTGGCGGCGACAAGTTTGACGAAGCCATCATTAGCTACGTACGCCGCAACTACGGCACCCTGATCGGCGAAGCCACCGCTGAGCGCATTAAGCATGAGATCGGTTCTGCTTACCCAGGCAAAGAAGTGCGCGAGATTGAAGTAAAAGGCCGCAACCTTTCAGAAGG
>JAPPPA010000006.1:5850-8066 GCA_028817755.1 Gammaproteobacteria bacterium
CCTTAACTCCAACGAAATTCTAGAAGCGCTACAAGAGCCACTATCAGGCATTGTTGGCGCTGTTAAAACCGCACTAGAAAGCACTCCACCAGAGCTAGGCGCCGACGTTGCAGAACGCGGCATCGTACTAACCGGTGGTGGCGCACTATTACGCGACCTAGATAAGTTGCTAATGGAAGAAACTGGCCTGCCAGTTGTGATTGCTGAAGATCCCCTCACCTGCGTAGCACGTGGCGGCGGACGCGTGCTTGAGTTGATTGACCAGCACGGCGGCAACCTCTTCGCAATGGACTAAGAATCAGCCGACAACCGTATCGGTTTATATGACTGATACGGTTGACGCTCTGGTTCTCTCCAAGCAAGCTTGCCCTCGTGGCAACCGCATACTCTCAGAACGACGACAAACCACTTTTTCCGCGTGGGCTATCACTTAATGCCCGCGCGATTTTGCTGTGCCTGTTTTCTGTGATTTTATTGGGCGTTGACCAACGTACCGACCAACTGCAACCCGTACGCCGCGTACTCAGCACCGCCACCTACCCCATCGACATTCTTGCCGCCATGCCAAGCACTGTTTGGAACTGGGCGAGTGATGGCTTAAGTAGCCGCAACGAACTACAAAAAGAAAACGAACAAATCAAACGTCAGTTGCTGCTGCAAAACGCACGTTTGCAGCGCATGGACGCACTGTATGAAGAAAACCGCCGCCTGCGTGCGTTACTTAAATCCTCCAGCCGTTTGCAGTCCGATGTTTTGGTGGCCGAAATCATTGCGGTTGATATGGACCCCTATCGCCACACCATTACGCTAAACAAAGGCCTAGCGCACAAAATTTATGACGGCCAACCCTTGTTAGATGCCTACGGCGTGTTGGGGCAAGTGAATACTGCTGCGGCAATGTCTTCTACCGCAGTATTAATTACCGATGCTGACCACGCTATCCCGGTCAGCAACAATCGCAGTGGCATTCGTACCGTGGCTTATGGCACTGGCAAACCCGATGTGATGTTACTGCCGCATGTGCCTAATCACAGCGATATCAAACAAGGTGATTTACTCGTCACCTCAGGCTTAGGTGAGCGCTTCCCTGCTGGCTACCCCGTTGCGATTGTGACCGAAGTAAAACGGGATTACGGCCAACCGTTTGCAACGATTACCGCCAAGCCTACCGCGCACGTTACCGAATCTAGACATGTGTTACTGGCATGGCATCAGCTGATTGACCCGGCCGCTGAGGCAGCTGCAGAAGCAGCCGCGGAGACTCAAACTGATTCAGCCGAAGAAGCACAAACAGAAACCGATAAACCGGTGCTAGGACAACCATGAGTGATCACGGCCACCATTCGCGCCAATGGCCACTGTGGACCAGCCTGCTGGTAGCGGTGCTCTTCACGCTAACACCGGCGCCCGACTGGTATGGCACCCTATTCCCAGACATTAACCTGCGCCCAATTTGGTTATTGCCGGTGTGCTTTTACTGGGCCATTGCCTTACCGCAACGTTTTAGCGTGGGTTCCGCGTGGTTGTTTGGACTGCTTTTAGACGTGACCAGTGGCGGCCTACTTGGCCGACACACGATTGGCCTCGTGATTAGCGTGTGGATTGCGCAGCGTTTCTATTTACAGCTGCGCCAGTTCCCATTCGGGCAACAAGCCATCGTAGTCGGCTTACTGGCAATGCTGCAGCAGCTGCTATTGCTTTGGATTGATGGCGCTACCGGCGTGCTATCAAAACCCATGCACTATTTCACGCCCGTTATCACCACGATGATGTTGTGGCCGCTACTGTTTCCTTTACTCCGCAAGCTACGCATTAGCCTGCATGTGCGTTAGGTCAAGCGCATGCACTCCTCTGGTTTTTTCATAAAAAATCGACATGCCGAGCGGCAGCTATTTTTGTCGCGCACCATCATTGCTGGCATTGGCGCAGTTGCCTTGGCTGGCGTACTCATCGCGCAAATGGTGCATTTGCAAATCAAGCAACACGACCATTACTCCGTACGCTCTAAAGACAACCGCATTCGGGTATTACCGCTACCACCAACACGCGGTTTGATTACGGACCGCGAAGGCCGTGCTTTGGCGGAAAACCTGCCTACTTATCGCTTAGAACTGATTCCTGAGCAAATCGATGACTTGGAAACGACCTTAGCGGAAGTAAAAGCACTACTGCCGTTATCCGAACTAGAAGAAAAACGCTTTGAGAAAGCTTGGAAA
>JAPPPA010000202.1 GCA_028817755.1 Gammaproteobacteria bacterium
GACTTATACGCCAGCCAGAACAACTGGAACAGCGCCCTTAAGTCTTACGAAACCGCGCTACGCCTAGACGACAACTACTTTATGACGTGGTTGGACCGTGGCATTGCGCGTGCAGAGCTGAAACAAAACCAAGCCGCCACCGGCGATCTAAAACGCAGCCTAGAATTATTACCAACCGCACCCGGCCACTACTATTTAGGCCTTGTATCAGAACGCCAAGGAAATGCTGAAGCAGCCATTCAAAACTACCAAGCTGCATCACAATCAGACAGCGAACATGGCAACAAAGCCAAAGCCGCCGTCGTACGCTTAGACCTGCCACGCAATCCTGCAAAATATCTAAAAGTAGCTGGCAGTTTGAGCTACCAAGGCGAGCTCATTCTGACCTTGAACAACCCTAACGATGTTGCAGTACGTAACGTGGTAGTAAACGTGAGTGACGGCCAACGCAGCTGGAAACAACCGTTCCGCAGCACCGTAGCCAGCGGTGAGCAAGCCCAACGCCGCACCGGCCTTGGGCCTTGGAGCCCGGAAGCCGCTCAAGGCTTACGCGTACAAATCATCAGCGCCGAAGTTGCAGGCAACTAGCAGACACAAAAAAAGCGTTTGGGCACAGCCCAAACGCTTTTCTTACATCTGAGGGATAAGCAAGCAGCACTAAAACAATTGCTGCCGCTTACCGACACCGCGTCGTTAACGGATTAAGAGCGGCGCGCTGGCGTCCAAGCCCAAACCATTTGCACGGTAATCGGTTCTTTACCGTCGTCGTCTGTCACTTTACAAGCCACGTCTACTTCGCCTTTTGGCGTGGTTTTAATCAGCTCGATTTGCTCTGGTGTTAGCCATGCTTCTGCACGCATATCGCCTTTGGCGCGTTTTAGGTAGTTCACGGTCATGGTTTTGATCACTGGAATAGAGTCGCCACCCAAGTTCAAACCCACTAAAGAGCCAGTTGCACTTTCAGCAATCAAAGCCATTGCCACAGCGTGCACACCACCAATGTGGTTTTGGATTTTGCGGCGGTTTTTGATGTAAACCACAGTGCGCTCAGTACTGACTTCTTCAAACTTCAGGCTAGCCGTACCAAAAAACTTAACTGCAGTGCCAAAAACCACTGAAAACGCCTTTGGACGTGCCTTTTCTGGCAATACCGACATGCCATCTAGAATTTTTAACAGGGTACTCTTTGATTGAGCCATGATGATTCCTACTTAAGATTGATCGAGCGCGGCTGGGCCGTGCTTAAATTTTAGATTTGGGTTTTCCCTTGGGCTTCTGAGCAACGTTGTCGCGTAAATAAACCGGTTGTAGCTGCTCTGCCGCAACCACTTCACCGGCGGCATATGCCGTTTGCGCCAACGCCAATACATCGGTCGCATCAGGCAACCAGCCTAAGCCACGCTCGTCTGCCAATAAGCAAGACTGAGCATGACGATAAAACTCAGGGTACGAAGCCCAACCGTCACTCACTGGCAAAAACCGGTCAGCGTCAGTTGTAATCGGCGGCAATTCTACGTCTTCCGGCCGCAAAACGGATTCGTGTATTAGCCGAGCCTGTCCTGCCGCTTCTACCAAACATTGGCCCCAATACAGTTCGCCCATGCGGGCGTCGAAGGCAACCAAATGGTTTTTCTCACCAGTTTGGCGCCAAGCGCCATGCGCACAAGCGAGCAACGATGACACGGCTACCGCTGGCAATTCACTCGCCATCGCCAAACCTTGGGCGACGGCAATACCCATTCGCACGCCGGTAAATGCACCGGGCCCGCGACTAACGGACACGGCATTGAGGTCAGTCGCTTTAACACCGGCCTCGGCAAGCAACTCCTGAACCCAAGGCAATAACAACTCGCCATGCCGACGGGCAGCCAGCTCACGCCGATTAAGCACGTCGTTACCCACTTGCAAAGCAACAGAGCAAGCATGAGTTGAGGTTTCAATCGCTAGAATCGAGGCGGTCATTGGCTTTCTTGTTGATCTCGTTGAGCCAGAAACAGGCAGGCTTCTTCTGGGTCATTGGTTTGTGGCATGGGCGGCAGGCTATCAATAAAACGCTGGCCGTAACGCTTAGTACGCAAACGGGGGTCACCCAGCACCAAGACACCATAGTCTGAAACATCACGAATCAAGCGCCCTGCGCCCTGCTTCAAGTTAATGACCGCTTGCGGCAACTGCCAATCCATGAACGCATTGCCGGTTTGGTTCATCGCCGCGATACGAGCCGAGGTAACCGGGTCACCGGGCGAGGCAAACGGTAAGCGATCAATCACTACCACTGACAAGGCTTGGCCTTGAACGTCCACACCTTCCCAGAAGGTTTGCGTGGCAAGCAACCAAGCGTTACCGCGCTCAACAAATTCATCGACAAGGTTACGAGGCGCCTGTTCGCCTTGCACCAAAATGCGGTCACTATGCGCTTCTCGCAACATACGAGCCGCGGTGTTCAGCGCCCTATAACTAGTGAACAGCAAGAAGGCACCGCCTTTGGCCGCTTCTAATACCGGCAACACTCGCTCAATCAGTGCCTCGGTGGCTTCGTCACCTGGTCGCTCCGGAATACCATCCGGTAAATACAGCAAGCTGTTATTGGCGTAATCAAATGGGCTTTGCAAGCTTAAGCTAGACGCTTCTGGCAAACCGAGTTGCTGCTTAATATGTGTGAAGTCCCCTGCCACCGATAGCGTGGCCGAGCTAAAGACCCATGCTGCGGGCAAGGAAAAGACTTTTTCAGCTAAGGGCTTGGATACATCTAACGGTGTGCTGTGCAGAGCAAAACCGCGCCCGCGGGTTTCGAACCAATGTACGTCTTCGCTGCCTTCTTCCAACTCAAGTTGGGGCGACGTTTCTTCGGTAGAGCGCAAACGATTCAGCGAACGCAGCAAATCACCCGCACGTTCATAGGCATTAGCAATGCCGGGCGAGCGCTCTTTAATTTGTTTCAAATAGCCTTTGATACGCCCCAAGGTGCCAATCAGTTCGTTACGCGCATCTTTAACGCTATCCGGTGGTTGCACCCAAACACCACGTACATCTTGATCACCTAGCGCCAAGCGAAAATCGGCTGTCACTTTTTCCAACGCAGTCAGGTGACGCATTAACAGCGGATCTTGCTCGCCTAGCTCACTTTGTTCGCGGCGCGCATCATCCACCAAATTACGGATTTGGCGAGCACTGGTAGATACACCAAAGAACTTACCGGCAATCTCCGGCAGCTGGTGGGCCTCATCCACGATAACCGTGTCGGCATTGGGCAAGAGTTCTCCAAAGCCTTCGTCTTTTAAAGCGAAGTCAGCTAACAGTAGATAGTGATTCACGACCACCAAGTTCGCATCCATCGCACGTTGCCGCGCTTGCGAAACAAAGCAACCGTCCCACTGTGGGCACTGCTGGCCCAAACAGTTTTCGTTAGTCGAGGTGACTTTGCTCCAATGCGCCCAACCGGTCATATTTTTTGAGTCTGGCGCTTTGGGCGCAGAAGCAATGTCGCCATCCACAGTGCTGCGTGACCATGTTTTCAGCTTGTGAATATAAGCATGATCTACCGGCGTAATGTCATAGCCATCATTAGCCGTATCTAAACGATGAACACAAAGGTAATTGGCGCGGCCTTTCAGTAAAGCGACATCAAAATCGGAATTAAGTATTTTCTTAACCCGCGGCAGGTCACGCAGAAACAACTGGTCCTGCAGCGCCTTAGTGCCGGTAGAAACAATGACCTTTTCGCCATGTAGTAAAGCCGGCACTAAATACGCCCAGGTTTTACCTGTGCCTGTGCCTGCTTCGGCTAGTAGTTGGCCACCTTGTATTACAGCATCAGCGACGGCCGCTGCCATCTCTTGTTGCGCTTCACGGGCTTGAAAGCCGTCTATTGCCTCAGCAAAGACGCCCTCATTCCCTAATAACTCGGAGGTTTCTAGCGCTTGCGTAGACGCAAAATTAGAACCGGTTAGTGGCAAATTGCTCAATCAAGCACCCTAAAATTGATGCCCAGTTTGAGTCGGGCGCAATTGGTCTAGTAACCATTGATTTAGCCAATCTAGCCAGTAACCGACACGCTCACCACTCGCCGCAGTCACCAAGCTATTAGCTTTTTCAGAAAGGCGATTTGCAGCTGCATAGTCACCCTGCGCAGCACGTAAGCCCGCTAAGCGATACCACAACACAGGCGATCTAGGCGCCAAACGCAAAGCACGTTCTAGCGCAGCTGCACTGGCACCCATACGACCGCCTTCATAGTGGTTATCTGCTTCTTCAAGCAAGCCACGCGGCGCCGGGCCTAGATTTAAATCTTCAGCATAGCTTTGCTGAAATGGTGGCCATTCATAAGGCGGCAAATCAGCCCAAGGGTTTTGCTGGTGACCCGCTTGCCCCTGCGGGCCGCCAAAGTTCACACAGGCAGATAAGCCAAACACCATCAGCAAAATGACAACACTCTTAAAACGCGACAGCGGTGTTGCTAGCTTGTTATTCATTATTCAAACCAGTTAAAAATTCGTTTCAGCAAGCCCGGCGAGTCTTTCTGCATGCAGCTATCCTCTTCCAAAGGCAGGCGATTACTTAGGAATGGTACTCGTGTGGTGTTAGCGCAGCCATCTGCAAGCGCCCCAGTGTCAGGATTCACCGCGTGCCACTCGGCGCCGCTTGGCAAGCTTGCCACAATCGGCTCTAACGCCACCTGGCTCATGGCCTCGGCCCAGACACGTAAGGCTCCAGAAGCACCGGTCAGCCCTGCCGACTTGTTATCGTCACGCCCAACCCACACAACGCCCAACATGTTGCCACCAAAACCGGCAAACCAGCCATCGCGTAGGTCATTTGTGGTGCCGGTTTTGCCCGCCAAACCACTCACCTCGGGCAATAACCAGCCCAAGGCACGCGCCGAACCACGCTCAACTGTTTGCTGCAAATTCCAACGTAACAGTGCCGCAACGGGTGTCGACATGGCCTGTTCAACATCTAAAGGATAACGCTGTAGCGGCGCGCCAACGGCATCACGCACTTCGCGAATAGCGCTGAGGTCACGCTGATAACCGCCTGCAGATATCGGCTGGTACAAACTCGCGACTTCTAAGGGTGACAACTCCAAGGCGCCCAGTAGCAGCGATGGATATGGCTCTGGATCATGCGCTAAGCCAAGCTGGCGTAATTGTGCAATAACCGCCGGCACACCAATCGTCATACCCAAATCGACTGTGGCGGCGTTTAGCGAGCGAACCAAAATATCGTAGAGCGGGATTTCTCCCCAATAACGCTCGCTATAGTTTTTCGGCGTCCATTCACGGCCATCGTCGAGTTTTACCGTGACTTGCTCGTCATTTACGCGACTCGCCAAGGTAAAGCCTTCTGGCCCAGCTAACGCGGCGGCCACCACAGCAGGTTTAACCAAGGAGCCAATTGGGCGCTTGGCGGCCAATGCTCTATTAAAGCCATCGGCTCTTGGGTCTCGCCCACCGACAACGGCAAGTACTTCAGCCGTTTCTGTAGTGGTGAACACAGCCGCAGCTTGCAGGCTACCTACCGCCAAATTGCGTTCTTGCTCGAGTGCTTTCAAGCGCGTCTTAACTGAGTGTTCGGCAGCACGCTGAACCAGCGGATCAAACGTCGTATAAATTCGCAGCCCTTCCGACTCTAAATCGGCACTACGGTAATCACGTTGTAGCTGCTGACGTACCAACTGAATAAACGCTGGATGGCGGCTAGTACCAATCACGGAACGTTCAACAATATCGATTGATTGTGCTTTGGCCTCTTCCACCTCTTGCGCCCAAGCCGGGCTCGTATCGGCCATTAACTCCAGCACCGTATTACGGCGATTCAAGGCACGTTCTGGCGCACGGCGCGGGTTGTAATAAGAAGGCCCTTTGACCATACCTACTAGCAACGCTATTTCATGTAACGATAACTCTTCCAATGGCGTTTGGAACCAGTACCAAGCAGCCAAACCAAAGCCGTGAATACTGCGCGCGCCGTCTTGGCCGAAATAAATTTCATTTAAGTAGGCTTCTAAAATTTCTTCTTTAGAAAAGTGCAGCTCTAGCAACAACGCCATCACGGCTTCGTTCGCTTTGCGCACTAAAGTACGGCGACTATCCAAAAAGAAGTTCTTTACCAGCTGCTGGGTAATGGTGCTGCCGCCCTGCGCATAACCACCGGCACGAACATTAGCCACGAACGCTCGGCCAATTGATTTCGGGTCAACACCCCAATGATCGTAGAAGCGACGATCTTCGGTCGCGATTAAGGCGCTAATAAGTGCTTCTGGCACTTGATCCAAGCGCACCAAAATACGGTCTTCGCCATGCGATGGATAAATCGAACCAATCAGTGCCGGGTCTAAACGCGCCAAGCTGGTGTTGCTACGGCTTACCGGATCAAATAGCGCGGCGATACGTCCGCCTTCAAAGCGAACCTTTAGCTCTCGGGCTGATTCATCGCCATCCCAAAAACGAAATGGGCGGCTGATTAAGTGAATATTGTCACCCGAAACTTTGAATTGCCCTGCCCGGCTCGGCTCGCTTACCCGTCGGTAACCGAGAATCGCCAGTTCTTTTGCCAACATCTCGCTAGAGATAGTGGCGCCCGGATACAACTCCATAGGTCGCGCATACACGCGCGCTGGTACCGACCATTTCTTGCCAGAGAATTCGCCTAAGACTTTTATATCTAACCAAGCCACCCATGCCACAGCGGCAATTACCAGTAGTAACGTGAGGCGACTAAATAAGTACCAAAGCTTTGATTTAATAGTGGTCTTTGCGCCGGCCTTTTTCGACGACCCCTGACCTTTTTTCTGACCCATAAAAGGCAAACACTTGGCGTTATAAAAAATAGAGCCGCATTCTAGCAGCGGAATCGACCTAATCGCTTGCAATAAAGACAGCAGAACGCGAAACTGCGCGTTTTATTTTTAGCGCCAAAATCTCAGCGCTTCTACACCGGAAGAAGAGACACAAGTCCAACCATGAACACTACGTTAGCTGCCCTGCAAGAATGGGTAGACGAAGTCGCCAAACAAACCACCCCTGACCGCATCCACTGGTGTGACGGTTCAGATACCGAATACCAAGCCTTGATTCAGCTCATGCTCGACAACGGAGACTTGCTTGAACTGAACCAAGAAACCCATCCGGGTTGCTACCTCCACCGCTCAGACCCAAATGATGTAGCGCGTGTAGAGAAGCTGACTTACGTTTGTACCGAAGACAAAACTGCTGCTGGCCCAAACAACAACTGGATGGAACCTGCTGAAGGCCACGCTAAAGTAGACGCACTGTTTGACGGCTGCATGAAAGGCCGCACCATGTACGTTATTCCTTACTGCATGGGCCCGATTGGCTCACCTATTTCTCGTTGTGGTGTAGAAATTTCAGATAGCCCGTACGTAGCAGCCAATATGCGTCTAATGACTCGCATGGGCGCTGACGCACTCGCGCGTATTGAGCGCGAAGGCACATTTGTTAAAGCGCAGCACAGTATTGGCGAGCTGGATCCAAACAAACGCCTGATCATGCACTTCCCAGAAGAGCTAACCATTAAGAGCATTGGCTCTGGTTACGGCGGTAACGCACTGCTAGGCAAGAAATGCCACGCACTGCGCATTGGCTCTTACCAAGCGGCTCAAGAAGGCTGGTTAGCTGAGCACATGCTGATCGTTGGCCTAGAAAGCCCTGAAGGCGAGCGCCACTATATTGCCGCCGCCTTCCCTTCTGCTTGCGGCAAAACCAACTTGGCGATGCTGATTCCGCCTGAACAATATCCCGGCTGGAAGATTTGGACCGTAGGCGACGATATTGCTTGGATGAGCGTTGGCAGCGACGGTCGCTTGTACGCGATTAACCCAGAAGCCGGTTACTTCGGCGTAGTGCCCGGCACTAGCCCGAAAACCAATAAGAACGCGTTTGACATGATTCAGCGCGACACCATCTTTACCAACGTTGGCGTCACCGCAGACAACCAACCTTGGTGGGAAGGCCACCCTGAAGGCGAGCCTGTAACCGATTGGAAAGGCAACCCT
>JAPPPA010000124.1 GCA_028817755.1 Gammaproteobacteria bacterium
CCCTTGAGTAAGCAAAGGCGCGGTAATCATAAAAATCACCAGCAGCACCAACATCACATCGATGTAGGGCACCACATTCATTTCCGCCATGATTCGCCGTTTATTCTTGGCCATGATGCGTCTCTATCTAGCCCGTACTAGGCCTGCTCAGCCGGTGACTGCAAATGGCGCAGTAGAATCTGGGTAAGCTCTTCGGCAAAGGTTTCGTATCGCGTTTCTAAGCGCTCAACGCGGTTAGACATGCCGTTATAGGCAATAACTGCAGGAATCGCGGCGAATAAACCCATCGCCGTTGCTACCAGCGCTTCCGCAATGCCAGGCGCAACCATAGACAAGGTCGCTTGTTGCACGCCGCCCAATGCGCGGAAGGAGTTCATAATGCCCCATACGGTGCCGAACAAGCCGACATACGGTGAGGTCGAGCCAATAGTAGCGAGCATAGTGAGCTCGGCTTCTAGGTTATCCATTTCACGGGTGGTATGGACTTTCATTGCACGCGTGATGGACTCATCGGGCGAGAACCCATGACGTGGATTGCCGTCTTCATTAGCAACACGTAAATACTCTTTAAAGCCCGCAAGGAAAATAGCCGCAAGGCCATCCTTCTGGCCACCCTCTCGCACTTGGTGATACAGCTGCGTTAAGTCGTCAGCCTTCCAAAATTGCTGCTCAAACTGCTGCGCGTTTTTCTGTGCAACGGCTAACTGGCGGCGTTTTTTCAGAATGATGGTCCAAGAGGCGACAGAGGCAAGTAGCAGCATCAGCATAATAAGCTGCACCACTAGGCTCGCACCGGTGATCAAACTTAAGATCGACATGTCGTGATTCATGTTTATTTCCTACTCCGCTAAGGCCTTGGCGCCTGCGACAAATTTTTCATAAATTGATTGCGGTATACGCATTGGTTTTAAACCGCCATCGGCTACAGCGGCGGCTCTAACGGTAGCCGTTACCAATAGCTCTTCGCCGTCTTGATTTTGACGGCAAACGCGTTGTTCAAACTGCAAACTGGCGCGGCCAATTTTAACGTTCTCTACCGTCACATTGAGCTCATCATTGTAACGGGCGGGTTTTATCCACTTTAAGTAGCTTTCGGTGACAACAAACACAACGTTTTGCTCGTCACGTACTTGGTCTTGTTCAATGCCAATATGGCGCAGCCATTCGCTTCTGGCCCGCTCCATAAAGTGCAAGTAACGGGCGTGGTACACAATTTGGCCGGCGTCAGTATCTTCCCAATACACGCGTATTGGCCAAGCAAACTCACTCATGCAGCATGACTCCAACACTGTGTACTCGAACGATATGACGTTTTAAGACATGCTGAAGCGGCATCTGTTCCATCGGCTACCCTTCAAATAGGCCAGTTTGGGTAGAACCACTGGTCGGCGGCTTTAAGCCGAAGTGAGCCCATGCTTGATTGGTCACAATGCGCCCTCGTGGCGTACGCGTGAGAAAACCTTGCTGAATAAGATAAGGCTCAATGACATCTTCTAAGGTGCCACGCTCTTCACCAATAGCTGCGGCGAGGCTTTCTAGGCCAGCGGGCCCTCCGTTAAAGCGTTCCATTAACGCTTGCAGTAGGCGGCGATCCATATGATCTAAGCCGCGCGTATCTACATTCAACATATCTAACGCGGCGGCAGCCGTTGGCTGGCTAATGTTGCCATCGGCTTTTACTTCAGCGTAATCACGCACACGCCGCAGTAGCCGGTTAGCAATACGCGGGGTACCACGCGAGCGGCTGGCAATCTCGGCCGCGCCTTCCGCGGCAATATCTAAATTCAGCAATCGACCCGAACGTGCAACGATTGAAGAAAGATCTTCGACTGAATAAAACTCTAAGCGCTGCACAATGCCGAAACGATCTCTTAACGGCGACGTCAACGCTCCAGCACGAGTGGTAGCTCCAACCAAAGTAAACGGCGGCAAATCAAGCTTGATTGAGCGCGCAGCTGGGCCCTCGCCAATCATGATGTCGATCTGATAGTCCTCCATCGCAGGATAGAGCACTTCTTCTACAACCGGGCTTAAACGGTGGATCTCATCCACAAACAGCACGTCGTTGGGTTCTAAACTAGTCAGGATGGCGGCCAAATCACCTGGGCGCTCAAGTACCGGACCGGACGTTTGGCGCAGGTTAGATTGCATCTCGTTAGCGAGAATAAAGGCTAAGGTTGTTTTACCCAGCCCCGGCGGCCCATGAATTAGAACATGATCAAGCGCATCTTCACGGCGGCGCGCTGCTTGCACAAAAATCTGTAGCTGCTCACAAACCGTTGGTTGTCCAACATAGTCTTCAAAGGTTTTCGGGCGAATAGCGCGGTCGACCGCTTCATCCTCACCTTGGACTTGGTTATCAATAATGCGATTAGCGGCGAGGTCGGCGTCCATGAATTCAGAAAAAAGCGCTTTAGTTATTAAGCGCAGTTTATCGGCTTGCGCTTAGCGGCGCATGGCATTCTGCAAAGCGGCTTTAATCAGCCCTGCGCTATCCAGGTCTTCGGCTTCTACCGTTTTCAGCATTTTGCGAATTTCGGCTTCTTTATAACCTAAGGCCATCAATGCTTCTGTTGCTTCTTGCTGAGCGGCATTGTCGCCACCGGTTGGCGCAACCACAGCGCCGCCAGCGAGCCCAAGGCCATCTAAGCGGTCACCAATTTCAACCAACAAACGTTCCGCCGTTTTCTTGCCTACGCCGGGAATACGGGTTAACGCGGTAACGTCTTTTGCCGCAACACAATCAGCAAACTCCGGCGGCGCCATATTGGACAAAATCGCAATTGCCATCTTTGCGCCAACACCGTTCACCTTCAGCACGGCACGGAACAGCTTGCGCTCGGTGTCACTCGCAAATCCAAACAAGATATGAGCGTCATCTCGCACTAGCAAATGCGTACGCAGTGTGACCGCTTGGCCTACATCAGGCAGTGCAAATAGTGTCGACATCGGCACTTCTAGCTCGTAGCCGACGCCATTTACATCAAGCAGCAATTCATTCGGTTGCTTGTTAAGCAACTTACCGCTGAGCTGTCCAATCACGTCTTATTCTTCCTTATATTCAAACGCAGCGACATCGCTGCTTAGTCTGGTACGTAGCTTCGCCAAGACGAGGAACCACGAGCGCGCTTGCCGTGCCTGCCCTTGCGAAGTTGGACTTTATCCGTTGCATCTACCAGCGGCCCAAGCTGACGATAGTGGGCATGACACAAAGCCACGGCAATCGCGTCTGCTTCATCAGCCTGCAAAGTTTCGAGTGGTAACTTCAGCAAGGTCGACACCATGAGCTGTACCTGCTCTTTTTTCGCAGCGCCACTACCCACAACTGATTGTTTTACTGAGCGCGGTGCATATTCCGCCACCGGCAAATCCGCCATCGCAGCGGCACAAATAGCCGCACCTCTGGCTTGGCCCAATTTAAGTGCCGAGTCAGCGTTCTTATTCATAAAGGCTTGCTCAATCGCAAACTCTTGCGGCTGGTGCAGCGTTGCCAGCTGGGTAATGCCTTCAAAAATACCTTTTAAACGCCCGGCCACATCACCATCACCGAGGCGCAACGTGCCACTGTCGACATACTGATATTGCCTACCCTTGATATCAACGACAGCCCAACCGGTATTGCGCGAACCGGGGTCAATTCCCAGTACTCGCACCACGGCTATTGAGTGAGTTGGCACTTTGAACGTGTTATTCGATATCAGTTAGCGGCAACACCACGTTGCTGCTCACTTCTTGGGTGTCGTCTAGCTCGTCCAGCGCTTCGATTAAGCTGGCGACTTGTTCTGCGGTTTCTGGATCAAGATCAGCTTGGTTATCTGCACGCATTTCAACCATGGAGTCGTCGGGCTCAAAGCCCGCAGACACCATAAGCGACACGACCGTGGCGTAATCATCCGCACTGGTGAGAACTTCAATGGAACCATCGTCGGCCACAATGACATCATCGGCGCCCGAGTCTAGAGCGACATGCATGACATGCTCTTCTTTAGCGCCGGGCGCAAAGCTTAAGACACCGAATTTGTGGAACATGTATGAGACAGAGCCGTCAGCGCCAAGGTTGCCACCATGCTTATTGAAGGCATGGCGGACATCAGCAACGGTGCGGTTACGATTGTCGGTCAGGCAGTCAACCATAATGGCAGCGCCGCCCGGGCCATACCCCTCGTAGCGGACTTCTTCGTAATTAACGCCTTCTAGCTCACCCGCGCCACGTTTAATAGCGCGTTCCATAGTGTCTTTAGGCATATTTCCGGCAAGGGCTTTTTCAACAGCCAAACGCAGTCGTGGGTTGCTATCTTGGTCTGAGCCGCCCATCCGGGCCGCCACGGTTAATTCACGAATTAGACGCGTAAATAACTTTCCACGTTTAGCATCCTGCGCCTTTTTGCGGTGCTGGATGTTGGCCCATTTACTATGCCCTGCCATTTGAAATACCCCGGTTTAGAAACCGAATTTCATACCAAGATGAAAGCCGGTATCTGCAGTTACGCTGGTGCCTCCTGTTGGCTCAAATGAAACACGACGGTAACCCACATAAAC
Organism: Gammaproteobacteria bacterium; assembly: GCA_028817755.1. Classification (GTDB taxonomy): domain Bacteria; phylum Pseudomonadota; class Gammaproteobacteria; order JAPPPA01; family JAPPPA01; genus JAPPPA01. The sequence goes on from JAPPPA010000124.1 coordinate 4,540, forward strand.
CTCACCATTACGAAGCACTTGATAACCGGCGCTAGCACCAAACTCAAAAAACTCATCTGCGTCACCAAAAGCTAACACTTTCGGTGCGTAGTAACCATAACCAGAGAATACAAGACGATCGATACCTTGGAAACGTGCGCTGATCTCGCCGCCCACACCCAAAGCTTGAGCGTCAAAACCATCACCATTCAACCAAGAAGCTCGCAAGCCTAAGGCTGCGGTCACTTGATGGTCAGCCACACCAGCATCGCCTACAGAGCGAATCGTACCGGTGAATAATTTACGGTCTGCGGTGCTGTCATTCTCGATTAAAAGAAAACCCGCATCCCATTCAAACTCTGAATCAGCCGACATAGTGGCTGTGCTGGTGTACTGAAAGCGCACCGAGTCATTTGATAAATCCAACGCCAACGACCCGCTATCGGCCTGCGCAGCTGTAGTCGCTAAAAAAGAACCCGCAAGAACAACTGCTACACGGCGTAAACTCAATTTCATTATCTTCATTCCTTAAACGAAAAGCCTTTTTGACAGTCACCTATCATAACGGTTCATACTCAACGGCACAGTATTTGCCTAAGTAAATAACAAAGCTCATCAGCGCCACTTAATTTCATCATGCCTACGCCCAGCCCACTCAACGACAACCAAACCGAAACTGCGATTTCGGCTGCTGTGGAATACGCGACTACGCTGGCTGAGAAGCTGCTGGGAAAACCGCCTGCAAAGCTCGTTTCCCAGTCCCGTGAAATTACAGAAATTACAGCGACCTTTTCAAAAGATGAGCGCGCACTAGAAGCTGCTGCACTACTCCCCTATTTGGAACCGGGCTCGCAACATTGGCAGAGCCTGCAAAAAGCCGTACCAACTGAGTTAGCCAAGTTGCTGAATAATCTGGCTGACTTGGCTTTAATTGATGAGCTCCACCAACCTGATCAAGCCGCCACACAGCAGGAACCGCTCAGGCGCATGCTGTTAGCCATGGTGAATGATTTGCGCTGCGTTGTGATCAAACTGGCACAACATTTACAGCAGTTACGCCACGCCAAAAAGCTCTCTAAAGGCGCGCAAACCGAATTGGCGCATCGTAGCTTTGCGCTTTACGCGCCACTCGCCAACCGCCTAGGTATTTGGCAATTGAAATGGGAAATTGAAGACCTCGGTTTCCGCTACAGCAACCCCGCACAATACAAATTACTAGCCAAAAAGCTCAAAGATAAGCGTATTGCCCGAGAGGCTTATATTGAGAACGCCATCGCGCAATTGGAGCAACAGCTTGCAAAACAAAATATCCAAGCGGATGTTGCTGGCCGGCCCAAACATATCTTCAGCATTCACAAAAAAATGCAGAGTAAGCACCTGCAATTTGAGCAGCTGTTTGATATCCGCGCCTTACGTGTTTTAGTCAGCAACGACACCGAATGCTATATGGCACTTGGCGCCGTCCATAGCTTATGGACACCTATTAGCGGCGAGTTTGACGATTACCTTGCCAATCCCAAGCCGAATGGCTATCGCTCAATTCACACTGCTGTTTATGCTGACCAAGGCAAAACCGTGGAAGTGCAAATTCGCACTCAAGAAATGCACGAACAAGCCGAATTGGGCGTTGCCGCCCACTGGCGCTATAAGGAAGGCAGCGGTGAAGATGAAGACTTCAATCGCAAGATTGGCTGGTTACGCGAACTACTAAAAACCAGCCAAGACACCGATGATGACCTTATTCCAAGCCTAACGAATCAGGTATTTGAAGATCACATTTACGTGGTCACACCGGCGGGCGACATTATTGATTTACCCGCTGGCGCCACACCTATCGACTTTGCCTTCGAGGTTCACACCCAAGTCGGTTATCGCTGCCGAGGAGCTCGGGTGAACGGCAATATTGTTCCTCTCAATACGCGTTTAAACAGTGGCGACCAGGTCGAAATTTTGACTGCAAAAATTGCCTCACCCAGCCGTGACTGGCTTAACCCTCAACTAGGTTATGCCGCTACTACTAAATCACGCGCACGACTTCGTTCTTGGTTCCGCTCCCAAGATAAAGAAGACAACATTGCCGCGGGACGCGAAATACTAGAGCGAGAGCTCAAGCGCGTAGGACAACAAGATAAATCCTACGAGTCGCTCTACAAGCAATTCCGCAAAGCCAATATAGAAGCGCTACTCGCCAGCATTGGCGCTGGTGATATTTCGCCGGCACAAATTGCTAGCCAGCTACAACCGAAACCTAAAGATAGCTTACGCATTCTGTCTAAGTCGCAAAGCAGCGATAAAGCAGTAACCGGTGTTCATATTCAAGGTATCGGCAATTTAATGAGTAGCGTTGCGCGGTGCTGCCAACCTGTGCCGGGCGACAATATTGTTGGCTTTGTAACACGCGGCCGAGGCGTTTCTATTCATCGCCAAGACTGCGCTAAATTTCTAAAAATCAGCAGCGAACACCAAGAGCGAGTAATTGATGTCTGCTGGGGTGACGAGAGCAATCGTCAGTTGCCGGTAGATATAAAAATTGAAGCCTGGGATCGCCACGGCTTACTACGAGACATTAGTTCAGTGCTGGCCAATGACCATGTCAACGTTTTAGGCATTCGCTCAACAACTGATGTAAAGGCGCATCGAGCCTATATTGACGTCAGCGTTGAGGTAGAAAGCCTAGAGGCGCTTAGCCTAGTGTGTAGCCGAGTCGCGCAAGTGCCCAACGTGATCGAAGTGGAACGCGCATAAAAAAGCGGGCTAATGCCCGCCTTTTTATATGTAGCAACACTACATTACTATTTGAAACGCCAGCGTAAACCGACATTCACAATCGGATAGACCTCAAAGTCCTCTGCATCTTCTTGCAGCTCACGTTCTTCATCTTCTGCGTCGCTGTCACACTGCGCCTGAAACGCGGCATCACATTGCGCCACCACCGACACTTCCGGCGTGCCTTGGAACATTAATCCAAAATCAAAGAACAACCCGAACGGGATGCCATCACTCACCGGGTTACCCCAGCCAATACCGACATAAGGATGGGTGCCGCTCAAATCAAAATTAGCAGTAGCACTACTGCCTTGCGGGATAATGCCGTTACCAAAGCTACAACCACCGGCGCGGTTACAAGTTGCTGTCGCGGTTACCTCGTTACCACTGATTTGTAGGCCAGCACTGAAACGAAAGCCGCCATCGAACGGGTGGTAGTCAATTCCAAAACCTAAGTTGCTCAACTCAAGATCACCACTGTAGTCGAGCTCACTGCCATTACCGTCCGCTTCAAAATCTGCCGAACGATCAAACGCACGAAAGTTTGCTCGGAGATTTAGACGGTCAGACACACCATAAATTGCGTCTACCCCGGCACCCAGTGTGCCCGCAGAAAAACCAACCGCAAAATTACCCTGCTGCGCT
>JAPPPA010000070.1 GCA_028817755.1 Gammaproteobacteria bacterium
TCGCAATACACCAACTGGCCATTCACTTGGGCGCCAACGGCCACGTCAATTAGGTTGTAGTAAACATTGCCATTAATGCGGGCATTTTCGGCTAATTCAACCAAGCCGCTTGAATAAACGTCACCATCAATGGTGCCGTTAATATTCACATTAGGCACTTTCAGCTCACCCACAACACGGCCTTGCTCGCTGACATGGCAGCTAGACTTAGTGTCTTCTGCGGCAATGACATTGCCTTTAACAACGCCATCAATATGTAGGCCACCGCTAAAGTTTAGATTGCCTTCAACCGTGGTTTGCGGGCCAAGTAACGTATCGATTTGTTGATTCATATTGTTGTTTTGCTTACGACGCTTTTTATTTCCACCTAAAGCCATGCCAATTCCTCTCTCTGGGATACGGGGCGATTAACGCTGTAGTTCCACCCATTCACGTTGTTCTAATAACTGTGACACTTTCGGCCGTTTAACCGAGAACTCGACCGTTACATCTTCTGGCCAAAAACCTTCTGGCAGCTGCAACGGCACCGCAATCATTTGAAAATAGCGATAACCAAACTTGATGGCGCTCAACTCTTCTGGGTGTAACTGCTTTAAGGTGAGCTCTTGCGGTGTTCCGTTTAACTTACCGTAAAGCGCGATGTTTATTTTACCAGTGGCACGTATATCGTGCTTTTTAACCTGAGTCATGGTGATGTTTAGCCACCATAACTGTTCGTTTTCACCTGGACGTAGGCGAATTTCTGTTACACGAATGCCTGCCTTCGAGGCTTCGGTACCAACGATGTTTTCGTAGAACTGCACCTGCTCCAATAACTGGTGTTGCTCCAGCAAAACACTCTGCAGCTCTTTCTGCATTTCAATGCCGGCCTGCACTTCTAGCTCAGTCAACTTACGTTGGGTATCAAGTTGCGTAGACAGCTCACGAATACGCGTTTGCTGCTCTTCAAGCACAACAAAGCTGCGATCCTGCACAGCCAATAGAGCCGCGCGGTCATCTAAGTTTTCACCCACGCGCAAGGCGCCGCGTTGACTGCCTACCTCATACATCTGCCACAACAACAGCGTGGCTAAGGCGGCAATAACCAGCCACCACCAAGGGCTATAGCCACTGTCCTCTTTTACAACGCGAACGCGAGCCATAGCACTAAGGTAGTAGCGCCGCCGCTGCTAATCCAGTGTTTTCGGGCAAGCCAAATGCAAGGTTAAAGTTTTGCACCGCCTGACCCGCCGCGCCTTTCACAAGGTTGTCGATCACCGAAGAAACCACCACCACATCACCGCCTTGCGGACGTGTCACAGCAATACGGCAGGTATTAATGCCGCGTACAGAGCGGGTTTGCGGCTGCTGACCTGCTGGTAAGACATCCACAAACGGTTCGTCGGCATAACGCTGCTCAAACAACGCCTGCACATCAACGCTGCTATCGGTTAGCCGTGCGTATAAAGTCGCTTGAATGCCACGAATCATCGGCGTTAGGTGCGGCACAAACGTTAGCTCTGGGAAGGTTCCGCACACGGCCTCTAGGCCACGGCGAATTTCTGGCAAGTGCCGGTGTCCAGCCACACCATAGGCCATCATCGAGTCACCCGACTCGCAAAACAGGCTGCCGACTTTAGCGCCACGGCCAGCACCACTGACGCCAGACTTGCAGTCTGCAATCAGGCTATTCAGATCAATCACATCCAGCAACGGAATGAAGCCAAGCTGGGTAGCGGTTGGATAACAACCGGGCACCGCAATTAGCTGCGCGCCGTTAATTTGCTCACGGTTCACTTCAGGCAACCCATAAACCGCACGCTCTAGCATTTCTGGCGCTGGGTGTGACTCGCCATACCAATCAGCCCACTCGGCCGCGTCTTTCAAACGAAAGTCGGCAGACAAATCAATCACCCGCGTGCCTTTGGCAAGCAAAGCTGGCGCGTGATGCGCTGCGGTGGCATGCGGCGTGGCATAAAACACCACGTCATGCGCGGCCAGCGCATCCACATCTGGCTCTACAAATGTCAGGTCGTAATGGCCCCGTAAATTCGGGAATAAATCTGCCACCGCACGGCCGGCTTCGGCCCGCGACGTCACCATACGCACATCCGCATTCGGATGTGAGGCGAGCAACCGCAACAACTCAACGCCGGTATAACCGGTAGCGCCAACAATAGCGATGGAAATAGAAGACATACTGAATTTATTAAACCAAGCAAAACAATACGCCAATCATACCGCGTAGCGGGGCTTCCAAGGTTAGAATAGCGCCGTGAATGCGCCACTAAATACTCCGCCTAGCTCTCAAGACTCTGATTTACGTCAGCGCCTGACCGAGCAGTGGCGCGCGCTGTTTTTACTGATTGCCAAAAACCGCGCGCTGCCCTTCACCGCCTTATGGGGTTTAGGCACGGGCGTGACGGTAGGCTTGCTGGTAGTGGCGTTTGAAGTTGCCGTAGCCGAAATTCACAAAACCTTTTGGCCTGCGACACAGTCTGCAGCCATTGTGAATGGCGAAACAACCGAGCAATTTGTAGCGGGCACTTGGTGGCATACCGCATTAATCCCCGTTATTGGTGCGCTCTTAATCGGTCTTATTTTTACCGGCCTGCCTAAACGCTCGCGCGAAGCGGGTGTAGCGCATGTGATTGAACGCATCATGCGCCACGATGCGGTATTGCCTATTAGAAACGCGATCGCCCACTTCTTTGGCGCCATTCTGGCCCTAGCCTCTGGTTTTAGTGTTGGCCGTGAGGGCCCCGCTATTCATATGGGCGCCACGCTAGCCAACTGGCCCGGCCGCTTTGGTTTCTTGCCTTCTAATTTAGGCCGGCTGCTTGCTGCCAGCGGTGCTGCTGCAGCCGTTGCCGCATCATTCAACACGCCTTTAGCCGGCGTGATTTTGGCAATGGAAATTGTCTTAATGGAATACAGCATTGCCGGTTTTGCACCGGTGATGTTGTCAGCCGTTGGCGCCACGGTGGTGACTCAATATTTTCACGGCTCGGTCCGTACCTTCTCTGTGCCACCACTTGAGCTAGCCAGCTTGTGGGAGTTACCTTGGTTGGCGCTGCTCGGTTTTGTATTGGGCATTTTGGCCCACAATATGATTCGCCTGCTCGACGCCTTTAGCCGCTTGATGCGTGGCAGCACCCCTTGGCTGCGCGCCTTAGTCGCTGGCTTGATTACCGCCGCTGGCGCGATTGCCGTACCCGCAGCAATGGGACTCGGTTATGACAGCGTAAACACCGCGTTAGTGGGACAAATGACGGTTACCGCAGCCTTTGCTTTATTAGTCGCCAAGCTATTTATGAGCACCGCAGCGATTGGTCTTGGCATTCCCGGCGGTTTAATTGGCCCTTCAGTTGTGATCGGCGCCATGGCTGGCACCGTGATTGGCTGGCTGGGACAGTTTGCGGTGTTTGCACACACCTCACCTATCGCCTTCTATGCCCTAGTTGGTATGGGCACGATGATGGGCGCAGTACTACAAGCCCCGTTGGCTGCCATTACCGCCATGCTTGAACTCACTGGCAACCCCAACGTTATCCTGCCCGGCATGTTTGCCTTGATGTCTGGTTACATCACTCAAAAAGTGATCTTCCAAGACGAACCACTGTTCTTACATGTACTGGCACGTCGTGGCGTTACGCAGGAAAAAGATGCTCGCTTACGTGCACTACAACAAACATCGGTGGCCGCTGCAGCCAATCGCAGTGTTGTCCTCTTACCCAGCACTGTTAACGTCGCTGTATTGCGCGATGCCATTAATCAAAACGACTGGATTCTGGCCCGCCGTGCCCGCCAGTTATATCGCAGCAGCGAAATCCGCGAATGGATCAACAGCCACGAAGAAGAACTACTGGCCGACTCCACAATTCTGCTAGACAAGCTACCTATTGCCTCATTTAGAAGCCGCCCTATTCATGCTGGCGCCTCTATGTGGCGTGCTTTCAATTATTTAAAAACCGACGAGTACGATGCGCTCTACGTACGCTGGCCCAAATGGCGCCAACCACGTGGGCGTATTCTTGGCGTGATTACGCGCGACACGTTGTCAGGCGAAGTCAAACTCGACTACTGCCCTCTGTAACCCTACCCACTGAGAACTATCATGCTCTGGATTAAAGCCTTCCATATTGTGTTTATGGTGACTTGGTTTGCTGGCTTGTTTTACTTGCCACGGCTTTTTGTTTATCACGCCGACACCACTGATCAAATCAGCCACGACCGTTTCTGCATTATGGAAAAACGGCTCTCAATCATTATGTCGATTGGCGCCGCACTCACAATCGCCTTTGGCCTTTGGTTATTAAGCGGATATAGCTTAGCCGGACAAGGCTGGATTCACGCCAAGCTGGCGCTAGTCGTAGCGTTAATTGGTTACCACGGCTGGTGCCAAATTCAAGTAAAGAAATTCCGCGAGAATCGCGCCAGTGGCAGCAGCAAATACTATCGCTTGATGAACGAAGTCCCAGCACTCGCCTTGATTGGCATTGTGGTCTTAGCGGTTGTAAAACCATTCTAAGCCTCCATAACTTAGAGCGATAGGCATTAGCTATTACAGCTATACACAGTTTCTAATTGCGGGCTTTACCCTGCCACGGCATAGTTAGCTCGCTTAAATTTACCTCACACCTTTTAGGAGATCATCCATGGGCGTTTTAGTTGCACGTCAAGCACCAGATTTCACCGCTGCTGCCGTACTAGGCAATGGCGAGATTGTTGAAAACTACACCCTTTCAGAAGCCATCAAAGGCAAGAAAGCGGTTATCTTTTTCTACCCACTAGACTTCACCTTCGTTTGCCCAACTGAGCTGTTGGCATTCGACCACCGTCTAGAAGAATTCACCAAGCGTGGCGTAGAAGTAATCGGCGTGTCTATCGACAGCCAGTTCTCTCACAACGCATGGCGTAACACCCCAATTAACGACGGCGGCATCGGCCAAGTGGGTTACACCCTAGTAGCCGACGTTAAGCACGACATCGCTCAAGCGTACGACGTAGAGCACCCAGAAGCTGGCGTTGCATTCCGTGGTTCTTTCCTGATCGACGAAGAAGGCACCGTACGTCACCAAGTAGTGAACGACCTACCACTAGGCCGTAACGTTGACGAAATGCTACGCATGATCGACGCCCTAGCCTTCCACCAAGAGCACGGCGAAGTTTGCCCAGCTGGCTGGAACCAAGGCGACAAAGGTATGGACGCTTCTCCAGATGGCGTTGCTTCTTACCTTTCTGAGGAAGCAGACAAGCTATAAGCCTGTTTAACTTCTGAAAAAGAACCCGCCCTGCTTCGGCATGGCGGGTTTTTTATTGTCTACAAACTTGCGCCCAAGCCAAGCTTAGCTAAAACTAATGCTGACTTTCATTCCCTCTCCATAGCCATATGCCAATCGAAAACACATGGTACGAACAGCTCGTTGAGCATGCACCAGATGCCCTTTTACTGGTTGATAGCGACGGCATTATTCGCCTTGCTAACCACCAAGCCGAAACATTATTCGAATACAGCCGAGAAGAACTGGTTGGCAATAACGTTGATATGTTGGTACCGAAAAGCGTGCGCGGACACCACCACGTTCACCGCGACGGCTTTTTTATGTCGCCCAAATCCAGAAACATGGGCGAAGGCTCTGACCTAGAAGGCGTTAAAAAAGGCGGCGAAAAATTCGCGGTTGAAATTAGCCTGAGCCCCGTAAAAACAGACGAAGGCATGTTTGTGGTGGCGGCTGTACGCGACGCCACCAATCGCCAGAAAACTCAGAACCAACTGCGCTCGCTGTTAGAAACCGCGCCTGATGCGATGGTGATTATTAATAGCGGCGGCGAAATTGTGTTGGTGAACAAACAAACTGAAAAGCTGTTTGGTTATTCACGCGAAGCACTGATTGGCAAAAAAGTGGAAGTGCTGATTCCGGAACATTTACGCGATGGTCATGTAGGCCGTCGGGATGGTTATTTCACCGCGCCGCGCGTACGTGAAATGGGCGCGGGCCAAGAACTCGCAGGGCGCCGAAAAGACGGCAGTGTATTCCCCATTGAAATCAGTTTGAGCCCTTTCGAATCCGACGAAGGCACTTTTGCGACCGCAGCCATTCGTGACATCACCTCGCGTAAGCAGGCTGAAGACCAGTTGCGTGCTGTACTGGAAACCGCACCGGATGCGATGGTAATTATCGATGACACGGGCACCATCACCTTGGTGAATCAGCAAGCCGAAGCCATGTTTGATTACCAACGCAGCGAACTCGTTGGGCAACCGATCGAAATCCTCATTCCAGAACACCTACGCAACCGCCACAAAGGCTATCGCGGCGGCTATTTTGACGCCCCTAAACGGCGCGAAATGGGCATTGGCCTAGAGCTTTCTGGCCGTCGCCGAAACGGCACCACATTCCCTGTAGAAATTTCCCTTGGGCCACTGAACACAGAACATGGCCGCTGGGCCACAGCCGCCGTACGAGATTTATCCGAACGCAAACGCGTGGAGCAATTAGAAGTAAGCCACCGAGAGATGGAGCACTTCTCATATGCGGCATCACATGACTTAAAAGCACCGCTACGAAACATCGTCAGCTTGATTGATTTACTCAAAGAAGACCTTGAGGAAATCGACCTACCGGAACATATTCAAGACACGTTAGGACTGATCTCAACCAACACCGGGCGCATGCATTCACTGGTGCAGGATCTACTCGAGTTTTCACGGGTAGATCGTCATGAGCGGGTTTTTGAAACGGTCGACTTAAACGAACTGCTGCACGAAACCTGTGAACTGATCGAGGCAGACATCCTCAGCGCCAATGCCGATGTCCGTTACAACAGCCTGCCCACCATCACCGTTGATCGTGTACTGATGCGCCAATTGCTGCAGAACCTACTGACAAATGCCATCAAGTTTCAGCCGCCGGGACAAAGGCCCATCGTGGATGTCAGCGTTAAAGAGCTTGAGGACGACTGGGAAATTGCGGTTGCCGATAACGGCGTTGGCATATCAAAAGAATATAAGGAACAGGTTTTTCAGGTATTCTCCCGATTGCACGATTTACAAGAATACGAAGGCAACGGTATTGGCTTGGCTATCTGCAAAAAAATTGTTGATATCCATCATGGCCAAATCGGAATCTCCGATAACAGCCCGCAAGGGACTACCTTTCACTTCACCGTCGCCAAGCGCGCCTGAGGTAACTAATGAGCCAACCCAATGTACTAATTGTTGAGGATGACGCCGCAGCGTTAATGTTAACCCGCCGCGTGTTGTCTAAAGAGTTGGGCCTACTCGAGCCAGACGTTGCTGTAGATGGCGCCGAAGCTGTCTCCAAGATCACCCACGCAGTGGAAACTGGCAACTTACCCATCGTGGTGTTACTGGACTGGAACCTTCCCAAAAAACACGGCCGCGAAGTCCTTACCGAGATTCGTAACAATCCCGTCACCGCCAACTTACCGGTGATTATTGTTACCAGCTCAAACGCCGGACCTGATCAGGAGGAAGCCTTTGGCCTTGGCGCTAACGATTTTGTCCATAAATCGTTGTCGCTAGACGAGTTTAAAACCTCACTAGCAGACACCTGCAGAAAATATCTGCATTAATCAGCCGGCTTTTTGGGGTAATCAAACCAATAACTACTCGCTTGGCTTTGCAGCACAGCGGCCCAGCTGTCGACTTCAAACTGCATACTCACCACAGCAGCCGTCGGCATTTCTATCGCCTCTTCAGCGCCTAAGCTCGCCGCCAAATAACTAATCCCCGGATTGTGCCCAACCAGCATTAGATGCTGCACTTGCGCATCTTGCTCGCCAATAACTGTTGCCACTTCGGTTCGGCTAAAAGGGTATAAACGCTTCTCAACCCGTAGCGGCAAATCCAGCGCACTGGCCACAGACTTCGCGGTTGTTTCAGCGCGCAGGGCGTAACTCGATATCAGTACATCCGGCAT
>JAPPPA010000150.1 GCA_028817755.1 Gammaproteobacteria bacterium
GTCCATATGCAATTCGGTTTGCTGGCCGCCGCAAGTCACAGTTACGGCGCTCGGCACAAAATTGCTTGCGGCTAGGTGTGCGGGTTTTTCTTTGGCGGCGGCAATAAATAATTCGTAATGAATGTTCTCGGCGCTCACGCCGTGTTTTTCTAAAGTGTCGCGCACATCTTCAACCATACTTTGCGGACCACACATAAACCATTCATCAACCCGATTCGCTGACGCATAGCTGCCCAATAGCTTTGCCACCTTGTCGCCGTTAATACGGCCAGCGAGTAGGGTTTGGTCAAATGCTGTTCTAGGCCAACCGAGTGAGTCTTCGCGCGTGAGCGAGCCGCCAAATTCTTGCTGCTCTTCTTGCGATAAAAAGTGCAACAGTTGTAGGCGCTCTGGATATTCATGGCGCAAGCTTTCGAGCTCGTCCCGAAACATAATGCTGTCGGTGTTTTTATTGCCGTATAACAAGATGCAGCGGCTTTCCGGTTCAGCAGATAAGGTGGTTTGAATGATCGACATCATCGGCGTAATGCCGCTGCCTGCAGCGATCAGTACATAGGTTTTGGCGTGATTGGCACTGAGCTGTGTGAAGAACCGACCGCTGGGCGCCATGACATCTAGCTTGTCGCCAATGCGTAGTTCATTCATCACATAGCTAGAGAATGTGCCGCCCGGGATATGTTTAACGCCGATCATTAATTCGCCGTCGATTGCCGAACTGCACACAGAGTAATTGCGGCGAACATCGCGCTCGCCGCCAATGTCGCTGCGTAAGGTAATGTGCTGGCCTTGGGTGAAGCTAAATGTGCTTTTTAGTGGCTCTGGCACCTTGAAGGTAACGGCCATGCTGTCGTCTGTTAGCTGGCGCATGCTTTGTACGCGCAGCTTATGGAATTGCGCGCGGCCGCTAGCGTCATTGCCTTGGCTGGGTTCGTCAGTCGGTTCCGGCAAGCCTCGCCAAGCGCGGTAATCTTCGTTGCTCAGCGTTTTGCCCCAAACATTACTAATCGCAGAGCCTTGGCGTAGATAGGCATCTTCGTTTTTTAGCCACGCGCGGCGGTAGGCATAAAATGGAATCGAAGGGTGCAAGTGATGCACAAGATGGTAATTCTGCGACAGCATCAGCGGTGTGAAGAACCACTCCATACCAACGCGGTTGCGCGTTGCCTGAAAACGGTTGCTACGTGACGTGTGTTCTAACCCGTTATGCGGCAACCAGTCGAACCACCAAATCAGTAAAAACACGGCTACCCGGTTAGGGATTAAATACAACGCCGCAAATTCCCAGAACCAATCCGCCTGCCAAGACCACAGAATGAGGCCGACAAAAATGCTCAAGTGAACAGCCGTTTCAATCACTTCGGCTATCGGCCGTTGCTTTGCGTGCTTGGCCCAAAAAACGATATAGCGTAAATCCATCCACGGCCAGCGCAGTGGTTGCAGCAGTGCTGGGCCATCGCTGCACCATGCATCCGGGTCGCGGCCATCGTCGTGCTCATTGGTGTTGCGGTGGTGCTCAATGTGAATAAAACGTAAAACTGAAAACGGCGCGGCAATAGAAACAAAAGGCATGCTCAGGCGGCCAAAGACTTCATTGATCCAGTCGGACTGGCCAACCGCGTGATGCGATGCGTCGTGCAGTACGGTAAACATCACAAAATAGACGGCGGCATTAATCGCCATCATTGGCAGCGTGGAAAGCTCACCGTTTAACCATGCGTTTACGGTGAGCACCCAAATAAGGAATGTCGCAGTCCAGAGTAGAACCGTAGGCCACGCAACGACCGGTACGGTTTCACCGGTATCGGGTAATACGTTGTTGGCTTGCTTACCGGGAATGGCAGAGCTAGACATGGCGGGCTCCAAACGTTAACAGTGCGCGACAGTCTAGCTATCGGACTGAGGTATGACCCCTAACTTTAGTTAGGGATTTGGAACCTGCAAGTTATTGAATGTTATGGCGTTTGGTATTGCTGGCGCATTTGCCCAATTTGGCGGTTTAGCCACTTTTCTTGCTGCAGCCGTTGCCAACGAGAGGTCAGGCTAGAGCGTTGGCTCTGCCAGCTAGGAATGCTGGGTTCGCGTACAGAAATCACACGCACTAAGTGCTTGCCGCGGGTGGACTGAATGGGGCCGAACCAGCCTGCAGGTGTTGGGCCGGTAATCGCGTTGGCAAAATCTTTGCCGAACACGCGCTCTATTCCGGTAGCCGACAAAGAGTAGAAAAAGTTACCGGCCGCAAACAGGTCGCCAGACACGGCTAGCCCGGCATTGAGGTCGGCTAATAGCTCTGTAGCGTTTGGAAGAAAGCGGAAATAATGCTGCTCAAAGCTGTATAGCGTTGGCTGAGCGTATTCCAACTTATGCTCGTTGTAATACTCAATCAGCTGGTTGTTGTTAGGTACCAACACCGGCGCCTGATTAATCAAAAACAAGCGTGTTAGCGAGGCTAGGCATTTTTGTTCTAAGGCCTCACCTTCTAACTCTGGGTTTTCATCTAGCACCGACTGCCGCGCGCGGCTGGTACAGTTAAAACCCAAGTCTTGGCCTTTTCGAACCAATATCTGCTCGTTACTCAGCACCTCAGCGGCGGCTAAGCTAGGGATACATAATGTTGCGGCTGCTACGCAGGCCGCTAAAAGTTTGCTGTAGTTGCTCATTATCTTTCTTTAGCTAACTTCATGAACCTAACGACAGTTTATGAAATAAAAAAAACACTGACAACGTATTAACTTGGAATATAGACGTCTTTGTTTTTTATGGCATATAGCTACGTAAGCATAGCGGCGCCTGAATAAAAAACAGGCCGCCCGGTGGAGGACGGGCAGCCTGAAGTCCTCAGAATGGTGGAGGAATTAAAAGTCGTAGCGGAAAGAGATTGAGTAGTTGTCGCGGTCGTTTTCTAAGTTACGGTCGCCTGCGCCAGAAAATATCTGGAACTCAAAAGTGGTGGCGAAGTTGCCCTTCACAAATTGTGAGCTGGAAAAGAAGAACTTACGGTCTTCAACAAAATTGCCGCCAGGGCCCGGACTGTTGCCGTTCACATCCACGAATAGGCCTAAGGTTTGATTGAGGTTGGCGCCGAAAATCAGGTTGTTATAAGTCGAAATCGCCAACACCCGGAAACCCCAAGAGAAGGAATCAGCAAAGGTTGAAAGCGGCTCTTGGATCTTGTTTTGGATGAGCGCGCCGCGTAGGCAGTTGCTGGTGTCATTAACCAACACATTGTTGTTTTCGGTGCAGCCGTTTTGTTCGTCATATTCCTTGCGGCCAGGACTGGCATGATCTTCTGCACCCGGTGCTTCGTATTGCAGTACGGCTTTATCGGGTAGGTCGAATACCTTGGTGGCGGCTATGTCGCCAAGCAAAATCACGCTATCGGCGCCGAATGGGTTAGTACCCAATGAATAAATAAAGGTGTTGCTGATATTGGCGACTTTATGGCGGTTATAACCGCGAATAAGGGTGCCCGGTTCAATCGCTGGTAGCTCGTAGGCGTTGCCGTTCGCGGAAGGGTCGGCGGCGGCTTCGTCAGCGCGATAAAACTGCTCGGCAAACGAAGGCACGGCCACATCACGCGAGCCTTGGAAGGCCGGTGCAAGCGAGTAGTAATACAAATCCGTGGCATGTACTTGCAGCGGCATATTCGGGAAATAGGCGATCTCGCCTGCCCAAGATAAATCGCCTACGGTGGTATTGAATGAAAAGCCGTATAAGCGAATATCTTCCGGGTATTCCAAGAAAATAGCGCCACTATCAGCGTGTTTCAGCGCGCCAAGTACCGCAATATCGTCGGGGTCTAGATTAAGCACGGTTTGACCAATGGCGCTAAAGGCACCGTTAAGCGGGCTGTTGGAGTCAATCAATGCGTCGTATAAATCGCCAGCACCGCCCACAATTTGTGCCGCTGAGCCAATCGGGTCGGTTGGGTCAAAGCTGCCGTCTGGGCGATCGGTTGCGACAAAACCCGCGTAGGGCAAACGTGAGTGATAGTTCATCGCGTAAAAACCCATTTCGGTGTCGTTTAGCCATTCGGCGTAGTACTTCAGGCCAAGGCCCCATTGGCCTTCGTCGTTTGGCGTAATGTCGCGTTCGGTACGGCAAATGGTACGGCCGGCATCGCCACCGCGATCAGCTTGATAAGGGCCGAAAATTTCTAGTGCAGCTTGTTCGCCGGGTTTGTCGTATTTGGCTAGGTCACGGTTAATGCAGCCACGGCCGATATTGGCGCGGTCGTTGCCGTCGTCGCGAATGTTATGAGGGTCTTCGGCAGAGTTGGCGAGCGCGTATTTGCCGCCGGTGCCAGCCACGTCAGAAGTAGAAAAATAAGTGCCGTGTGGATCAATCTGAATCGGTTCCCACTTCAGTTGGTAGAACAAATCCAAGTTGATGTTTTCGGTCAGGTCGATGCCTGCAGTTGCTAATGGCACCGGGTTAAATAGTTCTTTTAAATCCATGCCCGGTGTGCGCAGGCGGATTAAATTCGGCGTGTTTACCGAGTTAATAGAATTGACCACAAACGTGGTGCTTTCGCCCCAGGAAATGGTTTGATTGCCCACGCTGAGCGCGAGGGTGCGGTCGAACATATCAAACTCGCCATAAACGGCGATGTCTTCCAATATTGCGCTGTAAGCCACTTCATCTTCCACGGCTTTTTCACGTGGTGTGGTGGCAGGTTGGAAGGTGGTGTCTGGGTGGTGTTCTTCAAAATCAGCAGCACTCGGATCGTATAGCGCGATTAAGCGAGCGAAGAGGCTGAAGTTTTCCCACGCGAGGCTAAAGTCGGTGGTGATTTTGGCGGCGCTGTGGGTAATGTCGCCTTCTTCATAGTTGAGGTTGCCGTTGTCACCATTGGGGTTGTTATTGCCCGGCGCATTAATAAATTCGTAGGTTTCTTGGGCATCGAATACGCAGCCGCCTAGTGCGTCGGCAGGGTCGTTAGGGTCGGTTACGCAGAGGTTAGAACCGCCCGGGTTGTTGTACTTAGAGACGATGTTTTGATCGCGCTCTTTCATGCGCCAGCGCGCACCTACGGTGAGTGCAGTGTCGGCGCTGCCTTCAATGTCGCCCCAAGAAAAATCAAAGGCGAAAGCATGGTTGTATGGCACTAGCAGTGCGGCTAGTGAAAGTATTCTGAGGTATCGCATTGTCACCCTCCAAACAGTGCTGCTTGGTTTGGCTAATTGTTTTTGTTAAATACTATGTTGCCGATTTGCAGGGCCAAGAAATTGACCCTGCAAACCAACCTTTTGACTGCAGGTGCCAGCTAGGCCTGATGTTTCACTGCGAAGTCGTGCGTGACTGGCGGGTTCCAGTTGGAATTGCCGAACAGAATCCAGAAGCGGTCTTTCCAACTTTTGTTTTTCCACAGCTCGTAGCCGATTTGCGCCATACCGCCACAAGCGAGTCGTAGCGGATGCATGTATAGCTCTGGATTGCCGGTTAGACCGACGGGCGGGCGTTCTTCGCGTAAGCCGCTATAGGGGCCGAACATGCGATCCCATAAGCCAAACAAACCGCCGCCAATATTGGTCATGTTTACGGCGCCGTTTTTGCCTGCGTCGGCTTCTTCAGCGGAGTGGTGCAGGTAGTGATAAGGGCCATTTAGGAACAACCAGCCCAGCGCTTTAATAATCGGGTTTTTACGGCCCTCGTGATACAGCGCGGTGTTGTGTCCGTAGATTTCTGAAATCAAGAACACCATGTTGATAAGAATAAATTCCACGTATAGCGGGTCTGGCGAGAACAGCTTGCTCGCTGCCGCGAAGATTAGGTTGTACGGAATCACCGCAAATAAAAACAGCGGAATGGCGTAAAACACTTCTGACGTGGTTGGGTAAATCAGCTGTGGTGATAGGTGGTGCTGACGATGGAACAGCAACCAGCCTGCGCGGAAGGTATGGCCCACGCGGTGTAACCAGTAGTGCAAAAAGCCTTGCAGCATATACACCACAAAAATCGTTAGAATCGGGTGCAACTCAATAATGGTCGGCACCTTGCTTACCCAAGAATGAGCGACGGCTGCGAGTTGCTCGATGGTTGTCCAGCCGATGCTGAAGTCTTCAAATAAGAAGTAACTAATTACGCCCAGCGTCACCAATACGATTTGAATGGCGACGATGTTGAAAAGGTTAACTAGGCCAATCGTGCCCAGTAAGCGCAGCGGAAAAGCCTCGCCTTCATGCGCCTTAAATTTGAAGTAGCCGCGCATCACAATATAGGCGCGCCAAATAATGCCGCCGAAGAATAAAGCGGCAACGGCAATCAGCGGAATCGGGCTGCCCATGGCTTCGCCGTAGCCGTTTAGGCGCTCAATCAAGTCCTGCCAAGCGCCAATAGAGTCGTCCTCTCCCAAACCGGGGCCAAGGCGACCAGCGTGATTCATAAACAGCCAAAACGTGCTCGTAAAAACAATCGCAAAGAGCACGACATAAGCGTTAGCGAGCGGTCGCCAAAATTTTTCATTGGGCTCAAAAAGTTCTGCGTCCCAAAGCCAGTGTTTTAGAGTTTGAAGCATGACTCCCTCCTAATATCTTTAGCGAAAGTATAAGGATGGCCTATAGGCTTAAATTGACTGGAGACACCATCTTATTGACTGCTGACGCCTATTTTCAGCAAGCGAAATAGGCCCGTATTAAACATTGAAGTGCGAATAAGGTAATCTAATTAGCTTGTTGTGACCTTTGGTGTTTGCCATGCGTGTTTTGTCCGTTTTATTCGCTATCGCTGTTTTAGCCGCTTGTAGTTCGCCCGATCAGGTAACTGAAAATAGCTTCGCGCCCGGAAATAGATTGTTGAGCGTGCATAACGCCGCCGCGCCGGAAGACAACGGTACTTTGGAAATGATTGTGTCGATTGGCCAGCCCAGTACGATTAACACCTCGGTGGATTACCAAACCGTAGACGGCACCGCCGTAGCGGGTGAGGACTTCACCGCCAGCTCTGGCACCGTGGTTATTCCTGCCGGTGAAACCAAAGCCAGCTTTCAAATTCCACTAACGATTGATAGCGATATTGAAGTCGCCGAAGACTTCAATATTGTGCTCAGCAATCCCATTGGGCTGACATTAAATCGTTTAACCGTTACCGGCACTGTGGCCAATGACGACACGCCTTGCACCACCCCTGATGTTTCATCACCAAACCCGTGGCGTGACCCAAGCCGCTTCTTGATTAACTTTGCTCACCGCGGTGGCGTAATCGACTTTCCTGAAAATACGCTTTACGCCTATTACCAAGCTGCAGAGTTAGGTGCTGAAGTGTTGGAAATGGACGTTTACCAAACGTCTGATGGTGAGCTAGTGGTGTTGCACGATTTAACCGTAGACCGCACCACCAATGGCACCGGCGCTGTTGGTGATTTCACCTTGGCTGAATTACGCGAGCTAGACGCCGCTTATTGGTTTGTTACCGGCCACGGTACGCCGCATGACCGTCCAGAAGAAGACTACACATTCCGTGGTATTGCCACTGGCGACAAAGCGCCACCACCGGGTTACGTGCCAGAAGACTTCCGCATTCCCACTTTGGAAGAAGCCTTACGGGCCTTCCCGCATGAGTTGATTAATCTCGAGCTTAAGCCGAATACCGAAAACCCAGACGGCAACTACGAACAAGTCATGGCTGATTTGTTAATTAAATACGGCCGCCAAACCGACGTTATGGTGGCATCGTTTTTAGACTCTGCCGCCACCAACTTCAAAGCTGCTGCGCCTTGCGTGACTACCTCAATTCCAACCGGTCAAGTGGCTGGTTTAGTCATTGCTAGCCAAGGTCCGGGTACCATCCCGCCGCAGCCGCAACACAGCGCCTTTCAAGTGCCGCCCAATACCTCGCAAATTTCACAAGCGCCGGGCGAAACGCATGTCGAAATTGT
>JAPPPA010000083.1 GCA_028817755.1 Gammaproteobacteria bacterium
CACGTAGCGTGAGATGTTTCTAAGTAGGCCCCTTCTGCACAGCTGAGCATCGCAGTGAATTTTGGATTGAGGGAGCGGCTTGTTTGAGCGCAGCGAGTTTCCGCGACCGCCAAAATTCGCGAGAAGCGCAAGGAACCGCGAAGCGGCTGTGCGGCAGGGTGTGGCATTTTTGGCTACTTTTTTTGCCAAAGAAAAAAGTAGCTCGGCCTTTAGTAAGAACTCCCCGAAAGCCAAGAGAAGCCTCTAGGGCCGAAACCACCACCAGAGAGCCGCACCGAAGTGGAATTACACTAAAGCAGCCTGTTAAATATCAAACGTAGCAATCACCGGTGCATGATCCGATGGCTGCTTAAACCGCCGCTCGCGTTTATCAATTTTGCAAGCCGTACAAACTGTTGCCATGGCTTCAGAAGCAAACACGTAATCAATCCGCAGGCCTTTGTTTTTCCAAAACGCGCCGCCGCGGTAATCCCACCAGCTAAAGCTTTTTTCTTCTTGGTCGAAGAGGCGGAAGGTGTCTTGCACGCCTAGGTCTTTTAAGCCTTGTAGCCATTCGCGTTCGATGGCTGAGGCATGAATGCCGTCGCCCCAGTCTTCTGGGTCGTAGATGTCGGCGTCGTCGGTGGTGATGTTGAAGTCCCCCATCATCACAACTTTGTCGTGTTCAGCTAGCTGATCTTTTAGATAGCGGTTTAGCGCTTCAATCCACTGGCGTTTGTATTCGAATTTAGGCGAGTCGAGCGCTTGGCCGTTGGGAACGTATAGATTGATGACGCGCACGCCGTCCACGGTTACCGCCATGATGCGACGTTGCTCGTCTTCAAAGCCGGGGAAGTCGGTGACTGCGTCGGCGATCTCTTTCTTGGCTAATACCGCCACGCCGTTATAGGTTTTTTGCCCAGCGAAAACGACTTCGTAACCCGCAGCGCGAATTTCTTCTGCCGGAAAAACGTCGTCGGTCATTTTGGTTTCTTGTAGCCCTAGGACGTCTGGTTGGTTTTCTTCTAACCAGCGCAGCACATGATGCAGGCGCACTTTGAGTGAATTGACGTTCCAACTGGCGATTGAGAAATCGGTCATGGTGTAAACAGTACCTAATAGTTAAACTGAGCTATAACGCGGCGATATTGATTGAAGCGTCTATTTTATTGGAGTGAGCGAATGTCGGCACCATTAAGTTGGTCGGAAGAGTTTATGGTGAAAGAGCGGCGCCGAGTGCTGCTTATTGTTATCCCGCTCTGTGTGTTTCTTTGTGTGTTTGGTGCTGTGACTATTGTCAGTAATCCGGTTTACAGGGTCGGAGCCGAATATCTTTACTATTTTGCGATTGCTGTCTTGGTATTGGTCTGGGTGCGCGTTGTTCAAATCCGGCACCGCGTAACTCGGTGGGCGCTGGCTGGCTATGCAGTGCTAGCATTTTTACTGATGGTGCGTATGCATATGCTACTGGGAACAACTTTGGTTTCCCCTGATAGTAATCGCAGTGTTTTTGATGGCGTGTTGGCCTGTGCTCCGGTCTTATACATTGCCGCGTTTTTAGTC
Organism: Gammaproteobacteria bacterium; assembly: GCA_028817755.1. Taxonomy (GTDB): domain Bacteria; phylum Pseudomonadota; class Gammaproteobacteria; order JAPPPA01; family JAPPPA01; genus JAPPPA01. Next base: position 1,543 of record JAPPPA010000083.1, read on the forward strand.
CTGCCGAAACAGCAGGCGATTTACTGTGCCTTTGGTTCTTGGGTTTTGATATTGGCTTTAACTACGTGGCACATGATCCCCTTGGTTAAAGAGCCAGACTGGCGTATTGGGGTCGACGATACCTTGGTGTATACGTATGCAGTGAGTCCCATTTTTATTGGGATGTGTTGGCTCTTTGCTAGTTATCAAACGGCATTACATGAAAGTGAGCAACGCATCCGTGCTCATGACTATGCTTTACAACGGGCTGAAAAGGCGGCCTTGTTAGACGCCTTGACGGGCATCCCTAACCGTCGTGCTTATGAAGAGAACGTGCCGTTTCAGTGGGATGCTTTAGCGGCTGAGAATGAGCAAGCTGCATTCTTATTAGTGGATGTGGATTGGTTTAAAAACTTCAACGATGAGTTTGGGCACCAGCAAGGTGACCGCGTGTTGCAACGCATCGCTGCTGCTGTTGCTGAGATATCGGACGAGCACGGTATTGCGTACCGCTATGGTGGCGAGGAGTTTGCCGTATTGCTGCCTGAAGTAAGCAAAGAGCAGGCGCGTGAAATAGCGAATCAAATCCGTTTGGCGATATCTGATTTAGCCTTGTTTCTTAAGGATAAAAAACGCGTCACCGTCAGTGTTGGCGTTGCTCATAGCGAGAACTGTGCCAATGAATCCGCACGAGCTGCCTTGCGCCGTGCTGATATGGCTATGTTTCAAGCCAAGTCAGCAGGCCGCAACCGAGTGCTGGTGTCAGAGCTGGGTTAGTTGTCGTAAGCCGAGCGGTTGTCGTTAGTGCGTAGCAAACCCTTCACGCTGCGGTAGATAAACCACAAGCCGGTGCCAAGCATAATGAAATAACCGAGCCCAATGACGGTGAGCGCCACGCCTACTAGCATGGCAATAACGGCGCCCCAGAATGTGTAAATCGCGTAGGTGTAATTCTCGTAGCCCTCATGGCTGGTAGCATCACTGCGTTTTATATGCGCAATGATGATCCCAATCCAAGCAGTTAAGCTACCAGTGATTAGCGTGGCGAGAAATAAAACCCATACCACCGTCAAATTACGGCGCTCGTTGTCGGGAATGCCGTTGCCTGCGGGTAGTCTTACGTCGGTGACGGCCATGATTTACTTGCCGTAGGTCTTATCTAAATAAGCCAAGATTGCTTCTGACTCTGGCATTTGCGTGCCAGTGTTTGGGTCCACCAAATAGGGCGATGAAATATGGCCTAATTCGTCTTGCATGGTTTCGCGCTTGCTGCCTTTGGCTGGGAAGTAAGGTTTGCGGTTCCAGCTGCGATTGGCTGGGCCCATATCGGCAGCTTGCTCTTTGCCGATATTGACTGATTTGTAAGGCAGTTCAAGCTCGCACATACGTTCGCGGGCTAAGCGGCCGAACGGGCTGGAGTCGAAGGTGTATAGCGTCAGCGGCTCTTTCGGTTGCGTGCTTGGCTTGGCTGCTTGCCCTTTGCCATAACGAATCGCCGAGGCGACTTGGCCGCCGGCAATCATTTTCTTGATGTTATTTGGCTGCCATTTATTCGGCACTTTGCCCAAATAGGTGTTGAATAAGTACTGCACGATTTCGGTCGATTCGTACATCACGGTATCGGTGTTTTCATCTACCAATAGAGGGAATTGAGCTTTGCCGCCGATTTTCTTCGCCTCTTCGCGCCACACTTTGCCGCCTTTGGGGCAGGGGCGAATATTGACGTTGATATGCAGCTCGGTGAGGGCCAAGCGCACTAAGCGGCAGTAAGGGCAGTTTTCGAATTCGTAGAGGGTCAGCGTTTTTTCAGGCTGAGTGACGCCTTTACGATAAAAGGCGCTGGTGCCACGCCACAAGGCAGCACTAGAGGCAGCAATAGAGCTGGCAATTTGAAGATTGTGCAGTAGAGACATAGCAATGCTCCCGTAAAAATAATGGGAGCATTGTAGGTGCTGGTAGCAAAAATGCGTTGGCTACAGCGCCGCGCCGCTAAGCGCCGCCATCAGTATCTCGGCGCCTAATGCGAGCTTAATGTAACTGTTGGAATTGCCGTCATTCACCATGCCCCATACACGCCCAGCGGCCATGCAAACCATCACTAGGAACACCAATACCAGCGCTGCGGTAACGGCAGTTTGAGTGGCTGCGGCCCAGCCAAACCAAATACCCAATGCAGTCATGCAGCCGCCGTAGGTTGAGCGTGCATCGGTACGGCTGGCGTCATTACCTGGCGCTGCGCCGGTGGTGCCTTTAGCCATGGCATTGGGCCAGAAAATAAAGGCGATGCCATAGACACCAAAAACAACGGCGTTCAGCCATAAAAGAATGCTGTGGTAATCCATGACTAATGCTTGAGTTTATTTAAGCCAAATTTCTTGCTGAGCAAAGCGTCGAGCCGCTCGGTTGGCACCCAGCGCTCTAAGGCTGGTAGTAAGGTGCTTTTTGCGCCTGCACGAATGATGGGTTCTGGTTTGTCGTCGGTCAGCTTCACCACGACCTCTTCGGCAAATGTGTCGGCGGCAGTAGCGCCATCTTGCTGCGCTTTGGCGCGGCCGATAATGTCGTCACGGAGCGGCCAGTAGAGGTTGTCTTCGTCTAACCAGCTATCCACTTCGGCGCTGGCGTTGTCGCCTAGCGCGGATTTCACGCCGCCGGGTTGTACGGTAACCACGCGAATACCCAATGGCGCGAGTTCCATACGTAATGCGTCACCTAAAGCATGCAACGCGCGTTTGCTAGCGCAGTAAGCACCGGCAAATGGTGTGGTGAGAATGCCCGATACGCTTCCAATATTTACCAGCATGGGTGCTTGCGATTCTTGCATCATCGGCAGGAACGTTTGCAGTAGTGCTAGTGGGGCAATGGTGTTGGTTTCAAGCTGCTGGCGCAGGGTGTCTAACGGCATGGTGGCGACGGGCCCCATGGTGGCAACGCCGGCGTTGTTCACTAGTACGTCAATCTTGTCGTAGGTTTTGCCAACGGCTTTTTGCAGTTTGGCAATGCTGTCGGCGTCGGTGACGTCTAGCGCGTAGTGTTCGCAATCTAGGTCTTTAAGGCTGGCCTTTTTACGGGCCGTGGCCAACACAATGTCGCCGTTATCAATAAAGGCTTGTGCCAGCGCGCGGCCAATGCCGGTGCTGCAACCTGTAATGAGAACAATCCGGCTCATGCCTTATCCCTTTTTGAATGCCTTCGGTACTAATGAAAGCATAATGAGGGCAGCAATACCAAGTAGACCGTATTTCAGGCTGGCGTTGACCGACTGCCAGTAAACGGCGGTGTCGGTAACTTGGGTAAAGTCCAAGGCATAAGGCACGATAAAGCTGTTTTCCAGCAGGTCGAATAGCGCGGCCAGCATGGGGAAATACACGACGGCGTTTAATAGGTCAGAGCCTTCGGCGCGATCAAGTAGCCAAGCCACGGTGCAGCTCATCCAGAGGCCATAAGCCACTGGGTAAGCAAAGTCGTAGCGATAGTGCATGCCAAAACCATGTTGTTGCTCGGCCGTCATGCCGCTCAGCACGGTAAGGAACTGTTCCTGACTAAAGCTGAATTGCAGCGCGAGGATGTTGTAGCCTTCTAGGTGCGGCAACATCATCAGGCTCAGCGCGATGGTGCTCACCGCGCCTATCCACCAAGCGCGTGTGAGCAGTGGCGACACGCGCATAAATTCGGCAAGACTATTTACTGACATGCTTACACTCCAAACACGGTACGTAGATGCTCATTGAGCATAATGCCGCGCGGATCTAGCTCGGCGCGAATGTCCAAGAACTCCTGCCAACGTGGGTAACGCTGTGCAAAGGCGCTGGCGTCTAGGGTGTGCATTTTGCCCCAGTGCGGTACGGCGCCAAGGTCTTGGTAAATTGGCTCGATGGTTTGGAAGTACGGTAGTGGGTCGTCTTCAAAGTAGCGGTGGATCGCAATACTGGCCGAGTCGTGTTTATAAAACGGCGACAGCATAGCGTCATCAGACTTGCCGTCTACTACGCGAACTTCACAAGGGAAGTACACCTCGTTGTGGTGCTTCTCTACCAACATGCGCACCTTCTTCAAGGTCGGCAGTAGGTGCTGGCGATCCATGTGATATTCCATCTCGTTAAAGCGCACGGCGCGCTCTGATGGGAAGGCGTTGTACCACTCGGTAACAGCGACTTCACGAGGGTGGTCTTTGGCCACAGTATTCATTAGCCAGCGGCGCATGCCCGGCCACCAACCTAGGTAGTCACGCAACATGCGTAGCTCTTCAGCTGATTCATTGTCGGTTTCAACGCGCGGCGGTGTCAGCGGCTCATCGGTTGGGTCAATCGCAATGGCGAGGCCGTAGTCACTAAACGGAATGTAGTAAAACTCGAAGCTATGGTGTTTGGCCGATAGCTCGTCAAAGCCGTCGATTAAGTCATCAAGCTTGGCAATCCAGCTTTCGCGTCGCATGCGCGAAGTGGCAATGTTTTGGAAGGTGTATTCAGTGACTACGCCCAATGCGCCAAGGCCAACACGGGCGGCATCAAAAATTTCAGCGTTGTCATCTTTGCTGCACTTAATCACGTCGCCTTCTGGGGTGACTAAGGTTAGGGCGGTTACATAAGCATGCAGTGCGCCTAAGCTTTCGCCGGTGCCGTGGGTGCCTGTGTTCATGGCGCCTGCCAGTGACTGCTCATCAATGTCCGGCATGTTTGCCAACATTTGGCCAATGTTATGGAGTGGCTCGCCTACATGGCCGATTTTGGTGCCCGCCCCGAAGGTGGCTGTAAGTTTTTCTGGGTCGTGCGACTTTAAGCCGCGGAAATTACGCAGCGACAAAATGGTGCCGTCGGTAGGCACTAGCGGCGTGAATGAGTGACCAGCGCCAACAGGGCGGATGGTTTGTGTCGCGCTTTTAAGTAGCTCGGCTAATTGGTCTTCATCACGCGGCGCAGCGCGGCCACTAGGCGTGGCTTTTAAATAGCCAGACCAGTTCTGCCAAGGAATTTTGCGGCCACCGCCGCTACCGCTAGGTGCGGCTTGGGCTTGTGGGCTACCTGAGCCAAAAATTAAAGCGGCAAGACTGGCGTGCGTGCCAGTACGAATAAATTGGCGACGATCCATTAGCGGTGCTCCCAGATGTTTTAGCAGATGTTTTGTTTTAGTCTGTGTGTAAAGAGTGTAGCAAGGGGAGCGCCATGCGTAGTTACTTTACTGTCCTAGTTGTGACTTTACTGACCGCCTGTGGGGCTGAGACGGATACAGCCGCGGAAGAAAATGCCACGTTGATGGCGACGCCGGAGCAGCAGACTTGCCCGCCGCGTGAGGGGGCCGCTGAAGATATGGTCTGCGCGGCTGTTTACGACCCGGTATGCGCGTTTACGCCACAGGGGCCTCAAACCTTTTCAAATAGCTGCAAAGCCTGTTTGGAAGATGGCGTCGGCCATTACAAAAAAGGCGCTTGCGAGGACGCCTAATCCTCGGCAAACGCCTTTTTGCCTAGAGCCTGTTTTGGCTACTGAGCGGTAGTCATATAGTCGATCAGTGCGATGAAGTCTTCTTCGCCACAGTCAAAACAGCTTCCTAGTGGCGGCATGCCGCGGAAGCCGTTAATGGTGTTTTCTAGTAATACGTCTTTGCCTTTGGCTAAGCGTGCTTCCCAGTCCGCTGCATTGCCGGTTTGAGGTGCGCCACTGACAGCGTTGCCATGGCAAGCACCACAGCTTGATTGGTAAATATCGGCTAGCACCGGGTCGCTCGGTGGTGCTGCTTTTTTAGTGCTTTGTGCTGCGGGTTGGGCTTGGTTGTCACCGCCGCAAGCAGCAAGAAACAGGGCGAGAGAAGTGGCAATCAGCAGTTGGCGTACCATGGTGTCTCCAGTTATGTCTGTAAAAACGCGTTGACGGCATTCTAGCCTATGCCTGAGCTAAAATGCGGTTTGCTCCAATTTGTGAAAGTGTTGTGCGGAAGAAACTAAGTATTGCAGTTGCTGTTTTTGGTGGTCTACTGCTGCTGTTGTTAGGCCTGTCGCGGCTGCAATTTAGTGCCGATATTTTTGGCTTATTGCCGAATGAGTTGCCGGTTATTAAGGCACTGTCGACTTATCAAAAAGGCTTTAAACGTGAGCAGGAGCTGTTGGTGTCAGTGCAGGCGCAGAGTGCCCGCAATGCAGAAATCGCTGCCGAGCGTTTAAGCGAACACCTTTATGCCGAATCCCTAGTCAGCCAAGTTGTTTGGCAAAACCCAGCTGAACAAGACACCGAAGTATTGGCCGAGCTATTGGCCTTGAAGTGGCTGAACGTGCCGCCGCAGAAGATGCAGTCACTAGCCCAGCAATTTGAGT
>JAPPPA010000144.1:0-7044 GCA_028817755.1 Gammaproteobacteria bacterium
CTTGTTATCGGGTGGTGAAAAAGCGCTAACCGCAGTGGCCTTGGTATTTGCGATCTTTGAACTGAACCCAGCACCGTTTTGTATGTTGGATGAGGTTGACGCGCCGCTGGATGATGCCAACGTGGGCCGTTTCTCACGCTTGGTTAAAGCCATGTCTGATCGTGTGCAATTCATCTTTATTACACACAATAAGGTCACCATGGAAGCTGCCAACCAGCTCCTAGGTGTGACGATGCAAGAGCCCGGTGTATCGCGCCTCGTAAGCGTTGATATCGGTGAAGCCCTGAAGATGGTGGGCTAAGAAGCACTTAACTTTATTCGGATTGAGAATGGAACCGCTTTCCTGGATTTTATTAGCTGTTGGTTTATCTGCATTAGTCGCGGTGTTGTTATGGCGCAAGCGCGACAACGATGTTGGGCATAGCCTAGATGATGCTCCCGCTGCGCATGGTGCTGATTACGATGCAAATGGTGAGCTACTCAGCGAAGTGCGTGTTATTACGCCTCGCGACCTGATGTCGGATAAAAAAGCCGCCGAGTTAGAGTCCAATGGTGAAACACCGCCCGCTGTACAAGGTGACAAGGTGGATCTCACCCCGGCTGCCGCTGAGCCTGTAGCTGCTGAAGCCGTAGAAGAGGAAGAGCCGGTCGAAGTCGATAAAGTTATCGTGCTACATGTGCTTGCCCCTCATGGCGCTACATTTGATGGTTTGGATCTGCGTGCAGCACTCATCGCTGAGGGATTGGTGCTGGGTAAAGACGGTTTCTTTGGTCGCCGTGACGAACGCAATAGCTGTATTAAATGGCGTGTCGCCAATATGTTAAAGCCGGGTACGTTTGATGTTGCTAGCTTTGAAAGCATGCAAACGCCTGGCCTTACCTTGTTTATGGCAATGCCTGGCCCATTCTCGTTTTTAGACGCTTATGATGACCTTGTAGCGACAGGGCAGCGTTTGACCGAGCGCCTAGGTGGCACCTTGGCTGATGAGCGTAGACATCGCCTAAATGACCAAACTATTGCCCATGAGCGTGAAGCGGTTATTGAATACGCGACGCATCAGAAACGCGAGCAAACAGAGCTCGCGCTTTAATCACGCCTTTTCTTATTTAAATTGTACGATCTGCGCAAATTTTGCGTAGACGCAAGCCTTTTGTCGCCAAAAGCTACCGTTCGTCGCATATTTGATACCACCTAACACTTGTTAGGTTTTGTGTGGCCCTATAGAACGTTACGACCTCTCCAGCTGAACACCCGTTAGGATTGCTAATGAAACTCGATTTTTAAGGGGTAGAACTCTGATTTCGAATTCATAAACTGTATTCATCAGCAACAAACATTGGATTGGAGCTGGTCACCAATCAGGCATAACTACGCTGTTATGCCGCGGGTTGTAACGCAGTCATTCGTAATCGGGGGATTGTTTGGCGGTGTTACAACCTAGGGGGTTAAGAAGGGGTGCTCAATCGAGCAGGGCTTGTTCAAGTAGGGATTGTGCAAGTCATATAACGGTCTAAGTTTTTAACTTAGGCCGTTTTTTTATGCCTAAATATAATGTCTGGCACCGGCTTCCCCTAAAATGGACAGATCTAATTGACCTGTTCGACTATGTCCTTGGAATCTCCTGCTGCTGAACTCAGCCTAGATGCCGCCGCCGAGCGCGCGGCAATCTTACATAAGCAACTGCACCACCATGCTTGGCGCTATTACAGCTTGGATGATCCGGAAATTCCGGATGCCGAGTACGACCGCCTATTCGCAGAGCTGCAACAAATAGAAGCGCAACACCCGAGTTTGCTCAGCGAAGACTCACCGACGCAGCGTGTCGGTGCCGCGCCGCTCGAGGCCTTCGATCAAGTTCAGCACAGCATACCGATGCTTAGCCTTAACAACGCCTTTGCCGATGCGGATATCGAAGCATTTGATAAACGCGTACGTGAAGGGCTGGAGCTGCCTGAGACAGAGTCGGTTGCGTATTTTGTCGAGCCAAAGCTCGACGGCTTAGCCGTTAGCTTGCGTTATGAAAACGGCGTATTGGTACAAGCGGCGACTCGTGGTGATGGTCAAACGGGTGAGAACATTACGACTAATGTGAAAACCATTCCTTCGGTGCCGTTACGGTTGCAGGGAAGTGGCTGGCCTGCGGTCTTAGAAGTGCGAGGCGAAGTGTATATGCCGCTAGAAGGTTTTGATGCCTTCAATAAAGCTGCGGCGGCTAAAGGTGAGAAAACGCTCGTCAATCCGCGTAATGGTGCTGCAGGTAGTTTGCGCCAGCTGGATAGCCGCATAACGGCATCGCGGCCTTTGGCTATTTACTGTTACTCCGTGGGTGAGGCCTCGGATGGCCCAATTGCTAGCAGCCATAGTGCCAGCTTGGAACGTTTAGCAGACTGGGGTTTACGCATTTGTCCGCTGGGTAAAGCCGTGACTGGTGCCAACGGTTTGTTGGATTACTACCAGTTTTTAGGTAATGAGCGTTCGAGGCTGGATTACGACATTGATGGTGTGGTCTACAAAGTCGATCGCTTTGACCAACAACGCGAGTTGGGCTTTGTGGCACGTGCACCACGCTGGGCCATCGCGCATAAATTCCCTGCGCAAGAAGAATTAACAGAATTGCTGGACGTTGAATTTCAGGTCGGTCGCACGGGCGCTTTAACGCCGGTTGCACGCCTTAAGCCTGTGTTTGTGGGTGGCGTTACGGTGAGTAATGCCACGCTACATAATATGGATGAGGTGGTGCGTAAAGACATCCATATTGGCGATACGGTTATCGTGCGTCGTGCTGGCGACGTGATTCCTGAAGTCGCGCGTAGCGTTGTTGAGCGGCGCCCTGCAGATGCTAAACCGGTTGAATTACCGAGCCATTGCCCGGTTTGCGAATCTCACGTAGAGCGCGTTGAAGGTGAAGCCGTAGCGCGTTGTACCGGTGGCTTAGTATGTGCGGCTCAACGTAAAGAGGCCTTAAAGCACTTTGCTTCTCGTAAAGCCTTAGATATCGATGGCCTTGGCGATAAGTTGGTTGAGCAGATGGTTGACGATGGTCTCGTTAAATCACCAGCAGACCTATTCGCTTTAGAGCTGGCACAAGTGGCTAGCTTGGAGCGTATGGCCGAAAAGTCAGGTCAAAATTTGCTGAATGCTTTACAGGCGGCTAAAACCACAACGTTACCGCGCTTCTTGTTTGCGCTGGGTATACGTGAAGTGGGGGAGGCTACAGCGGCTGCTTTAGCAAATCACTACGGTGACCTGGGAAGCGTGATGGCGGCCGATCAAGAGAGTTTGCAAACCGTGCCTGATGTGGGTCCGGTTGTAGCAAAGCATATTGCTGAGTTCTTTGCGGAACCCCGAAACCAAACAGTAGTGGACGCGCTTTTGGCGCAGGGCATCAATTGGCCTGCCATTGAAAAGCGTGCTCCCGAAGAACAGCCGCTGAGCGGTAAAACCTATGTCATTACCGGTACGTTAGAAAGCATGAGCCGGAGCGACGCTAAGGCCGCGTTGCAGGCCTTGGGTGCCAAAGTTGCGGGCAGTGTGTCAAAGAAAACAGATGGCCTAGTGGCGGGTGAGGCCGCTGGCTCTAAGCTGACAAAAGCGGAGGAGCTCGGCGTGCCAGTACTAGATGAGGCGTGGTTGATGGCGCAAATTAGCTAGCTTCACTCAGCGCGAAATACGTATAAAAAAACCGGCCATAGGCCGGTTTTTTTATGCGTTATATGCCGTGTATTAGCGGCGCCATACACGGATAAAGTTGACGCCACCAGCAGCCGCCACGAAGCGACCATCGCCAGTCATAGAGACTGAGTAAGCGCTGCCAGGGTAGGCAGGGATGGTTTGAACTTTAGAGAAGTCATTGGCGTCACGCACAATCACGGTGCCATCAAAGCTACTGCTAGCAACGTATTTGCCGTTAGCAGAAAAGTCGATACCAGTAATGGCTTGGTTTTGCTCAGCTGCGGTTTCTGCTGCGCTGCCAGTGCCTAGTGCCCATTGACGAATCACGCCGTCGCTGCCTGCGCCACTGAGGTGTTTGCCGCCAATGTCCCAAGACAGGTCAAAGGTGTAACCGTCGTGACTATCAAGTTTTCCGGTTTGCTCGCCGCTTTGTGCATCGAATAAGTAAACGTGGCCGTTGCTACCTGCGGCGGCTACGGTTTCTTCATTAGGTGAAATGGCAATAGCGGTAACATCGCTGCCAGTTTCGGCCATTTCCGCTACGCGTTTGCCTGCTTCGCTGTCCCAAACCACTACGCGGCCGTCATCGGCGCCAGATACGAGTAGATCGCCGCTGGCAGACCACGCAAGCGCGTTAATGTCGCCAGAGTGGCCTTGGAGAATGCGAAGTGCTGCGCCGATAGCTACGACCAACACAATAATGGCGTGGTCGCCGCCACCACTGGCGAGGTATTTGCCGTCAGGTGAGGAGGCAATGGCGTTTACATAACCTTGGTGTGCGGTTAGACGATGTTTAACGTCACGAGCATTGAGGTCGTAAAGCAACACGGTGCGGTCGCCACTAGCACTGGCTAGTAGTGGCGCTACCGGTGAGAAAGCCACGCGCCATACCGCACGGCTGTGGCCAGAAATTTCTAATGCTAGCTCCCAGCTGTCGCCTTCTGGCGCATTGCGGTCAAAGCTGACGGTTTCTTCAGCCGTTGCTTCTTCTGTGTAGGTTTCTTCTGCGTAAGCTTGCTCTTCTAGTGACGCTTCTTCAGCAAAGGTCTCTTCTGGACTGGCTTCTTCACTGTAAGTGTCTTCAGCAACAGTTTCTTCAGCAGCTGGCTCTTCGTCGGCCGCTAGGTCGTTGAATTCGATGTCGCCACCCGCAAGGTTTTCTTCAACTTCTTCAGCAGCTTCTTCAATAGCTTCCTCGGCGATTTCTTCGTAGTCAGCTTCTTCGGTGTTTTCTGCAGTGTCGTCTTCAGCTATGTATTCATCTTCGCTAGCGTCTGCTGCGTCTTCATCTAGGGATTCTTCGCTAGCGTCTTCTTCTGCTAGTTGCAGTGTTTCGCCAGGTGCCCAGCTAATGTCTGAATTAAATGCGTCGCCATTGCTGGCAAACTGAATTTGCTGCATCGCGTTGAGTGCGTCATCACGATCATTACATTCGGTACAGCCGACTAGGTAGCTATACCATGCTTGCGCCGTACCTTGGCTATAGGCAGCATCAGCTAGTGTTGTTTCGTCACCGCTTGTCACGGCTACATCTGGGGCGCCTAGTGCACCGCCGCCAGTAGAACCGCTTAGGCTGACAGCGTCTAGTTGCAATTCGCCATTCGCGGATAGTTGTAGGCTTTGCATCGCACCAAGGGCTTCGCCGCGTGCTTCACAGCTGCTGCACTGGGCTAAGTAGTTGTACCAATCTTGGGCGTTATTGCTTTCACGTGCTTGCTCAAGTAGTCCGGTATCGGCTGCGCCACCGGTGCCGGTAGCTGCACCTTCAATTTGAAGTTGGCCGTTGGCTTGGTATTGCTTGAGTTGAAGCTGACCTAAAGCTTCGCGTCGATCACTGCAGTCGCTGCATTGTGTGAGGTAGTTAAACCAAGCTTGACCTGTGTCGCTGCTGCGAGCGCTATCTAGGATAACTTGGTCGTTTGCGTGAGCTGAAAACTGGATGCTTAGAGCGATAGCTGCTCCAGTTAGAATGCGATATGACGCGCGAATCATGCCTGTACTCCCTGCGGTATGTGCCCAGTGGTCTACTGGGTATTGCTGTGCCAGAAGGAGTTTTATTGTTATTGACTCCCCTCTAACCCGCTATTGTGACGTGCTAGGGGGTTGTATTCAACTTATACAGCCGCCTTTAGTCTTGTTTTGTGGGTTGCTTATAACCACGTTTTTGCTTTTTGGGGGTCATCTACAAAGGCAAAAACAACACCGCGGTTTACTTCACGGCGCAAGCTGTTGCGTGAAGCAGGAAAGCCAACACCTAAATCGACGTTGTGCTGGTGGCAATGCTGCTGAAATTTTTTGGTGAGCAAGAGGTAATGTCCGCCTACTGTGCCGACACAACCTTCTTCGACAAGTGTTTTTATGTCGCTAGGGTTGCTGTGCATGATGGCGACTTTGCTGCTTGCAGGTACTTCGTCTAGCGCTTTTAGCAGGTCTAGATCAAATGACATGATGTAGTAGTCGCGTCCGCCGGTGAGCGATGAGAGTTCCGATAGCAGGGCTCGCTGTTGCAGGGCCATGTCGTCCCAATCGTCTTTCTTTAGTTCGATATAAAACGACAGCTTGCCTTGGTACTTTTCGATGACCTCTCTGAAAAGTGGCACGGCGGGGCAGAGGGTTCTGAGTTCAGAAAAATTCAGGTCGGCAATATCGCCTTCTACGCCGTGTACGCGCTGTAAGTCGGGGTCGTGCGCAACCACGAGTTGCTTGTCTTTGGTCCAGCGCAAATCGAGCTCGATACCGTGCATGCCGTTTTCTAGCGCATAGTCGAAAGCTTCATAGGTATTTTCTTTGACGCCGGCAACGTCTTTGCAGCCTCGGTGCCCAATGAGTTTGCAGCGCTCTATATCTGCTTTGTTTGGCGCAGGCTGGGGCGTGCAGGCAAGGATGGCGTCACTGACTCGCATCAGCAGTGCGCTGACCTGCGGAGGAACTTTAACGGTACTTTGAGGTGCGGTTTCTAATGCCATGTACGCAATCTTTAATTCGGTAGGCGTATTATGCTTGTCTGAACGAGATTTTCAGTGGCTGCTGCATGACAAATTCTTCCGAAATAACAATTAAGACTGAAACAGAGTGGAATGACGCCTACACGCGCTTGCGCCAAAAAGTGCGGCGTAATATGTCTGAGCGCCCGATGAATGAAAAGTTGCGTGGTCCGCTGTCGGCGTTGACTGAATATGTGGCGGTATTGCCCGACTTGTTCCACTTAGCTGTGCGCATGTTGTTTGATCCTGTCATGCCGTTGCAAAAGAAAGCGCTTATGGTGGGTGCGCTGACGTATGTGGTATCACCGGTTGATGTGATTCCGGACTTTATCCCTGTCATCGGCCAGATGGATGACTTGGTTGTGTTGACTAAAGCCTTGAAGCTTT
>JAPPPA010000144.1:7054-7688 GCA_028817755.1 Gammaproteobacteria bacterium
ATATTGGGCTGGTGATAACGAGTTGCTGGTGACCATTACCGAAATTGTGGATGTGGCGGATAATTTACTCAGTGGTTTCCCGGCCGGATTTAAAAACGTATTAGACAAAGTACTCGCTAAATAACATGACGACTGTTGCAGAAAATAACGCCGTAGAGCCGATCGATTTAACGTCGCCGGAGTTATACATCAACCGCGAGTTGAGCTTGTTAGAGTTCAATCGTCGCGTGCTGGCGCAGTCGTTAGAACCGCATGTGCCGCTGCTAGAGCGTTTGCGTTATCTCTGTATTTCTTGCACCAACCTTGATGAATTCTTTGAGGTTCGAGCTGCAGGTGTGAAGCAGCGTTTAGAGCATGGCTCAACATTGCTTGGTTATGACGATCGTGAACCGCGTGAACTGCTAGCTGAAATTAGCCGTGTGGCACACGGTTTGGTTGATGAGCAATACCGCATTCTTAATGAAATGCTCATTCCGCAAATGCAATCGGAAGGCATTCGTTTTCTGCGTCGTAGCGAGTGGGATGAAGCTCAACGCGCTTGGCTGCGTGACTTCTTTGAAGAGCAGCTGCTACCTGTTTTGAGCCCACTAGGTTTAGATCCGGCGCACCCGTTTCCACGCATTCTAAATAAGAG
>JAPPPA010000288.1 GCA_028817755.1 Gammaproteobacteria bacterium
ATTTAAGCGTTTCTTAGACGTTGATACGCAGGCGGCCAATCGCGGTGAAAAGCCCGAGCAACAACAAAATCAGCGCGCTACCACCGCCACCACCGGCGCCTGAACCTACCACTGTGTTGGTGGTTTCATTTGGCGCTGGCGAGCTCGTTGGCACGTTTGTTACCGGTGTTTCTTCATTCTTTTCACTGCAATGCGCGGACAGCGTGCCATCTGGTTCTTGGCCACATAGGCTAATGGGTGCATTACCAATCGGATCCAACCAATCACGTAGGCGGCTGGACGAATTACCACCGCCATCCCAAGAGCTATGGAGACGGCCGTACCAGTCGGCACCATCGTTTGAGCAGCTAGCCACGCCGCCTGAAAGTTGGCCTACTAGCTGATGATCACTATTCCAAAGTCCACTGCCCGAAGAACCGCCTTCGGTCGTGCCAACATTCCAGCTATCTACGCGGAAGAAATTACCGGGATTGCCATTGATTTCGCCATAGCGACTAATAGCAATGGTGTCATGATCAAATGAAATACGCTTTTCATCACCACTCGGGTGATGAATCGCAGTGCCACCATCAACCGTGCCATCCGCTCTATTCCAGCCAGCGTAGTGCACGTTGAAGTCAGCAGAAGGCCGAGTGGCTAGCTCAAGCAACGCCATATCGGCGCCGGTAACACCCTGCCCAGACCAAAGCGCTCTAAGCACTGCCCCACTTTGGTTTTGGCTAGCGTCGCCGTCTGGTGAACCGCCACAAGACGATGTTTCGTAATTCCAATACGCCACAACGCTCTGTGCCATATTGTCAGGCGTGATGCTTGGGTGCGCTTCCAAGCAATGCGCCGCGGTTAAAATATAAGGTCGTGAATCCTTGGCCGTGTTATTCATTAACGTGCCCGTGCAAAGCAAGGTGCCGTTAACTGTTAGTCGCGCTACAGAGCGAATCTCATCGCCCCATTGATCTGCATCAGAGCAAGCCACATCAACGTTGCAGCTGCCTGATTTCGCTAGAATATCTGCTGTTTTATCAAAGCTACGCACACCATAATTGGTTTGCGCAATGTCTAAACTGAACTGACTAGCAAGTGACGTCGGCGTTTGCACTTCAAGCACAGCCTCTTCGCCGTGCACGATAGGTGTCCACACATCACCACTAGATGGAATTTGGCCCTGAGTCCAAGGGCCAGCAACGGTTGAACCATCGCTGTTGTAAACGTATAGCGACGCACCTTCTGGCAAGGTCACGTTACTGAGCTTAAAGTTTTGCGATGTGGCGCCTTCAGAACCAACCCGTAGGCGCCAAATCATTAAGTCGGTGTCGAGTGTTTCCCAGCTACCGTGATTCTCACTTGAGATATTGCTGTCTTGAGCGACAGCAAACATGGCTGGGCGAACGCTATTCAACGTTTCCAATATTTCATCAGCTGTTGGCTTGGCTACGTCCACCAGCGGCACATTGATAGCCGGATCTAGAAAACGAACCCCGATTAAGCTGTGAAGACCAGCTGGTTGTGGATCCGTTACTAATAGATCGCTGACAATGCCCGCTTGGGCGCATCCTGCTACCCCGAACAGCATGCCTGCTATAAAACGATGCATATCCCCGAATATCCTAGTCGTTTAATTCCCCAATACGACTATGGGTGCATCATTTCTATACAGCAAGATGAATTGGACGAACGGTATATATATCGGGATGAGCGTTAGTTTTTAAGCTTTTCTGTGATCAATTCGGCGATAGTTTGATTCACTACAGGTAAGTCTTTAAAGGCTAAATGCGAGCCTTCAAACCACGTTACACGGCCAGTTTGCCAATGATCTTCCAGCATATTTACATGCGCTGGCGGGATAATCTCATCAGCTAAACCACCAATAATGTGGCGATTTGGCAACGCAACCTTAGACTCTCGAACCAAGGGCGATAAAGGCGCCATTAACTGTTTGGCTCGTTCCTTAGTTGCGCCTACTTCACCAATAGCATCGAGAATCTGCCGTGGGCCATGGAACCAAAAGATATCTGGAATATCGGTCAACGGAATTGCGGGTATGGCTAGATCCAACTCTTCCAAGGTGCTCAACAAGGCAGTGTTATAGCCACCGAGTGAATAACCAATTGCACCTATTTTCTCTGCGCCCTGTAAACGTGCCCAACTGATTAACCGGCGAATATCCCACTGCGACTGACGCACAGCGTTAAACGTATCCAAGACATCGCCGTTGAAATAGCCATCACCACTTACAAGGCGGATCTTCCGCCCACCATGCAACGGCAATAGCGGAAGAATCAGATTGCAGCCGAGCTTTTCATGCAAAAACTTAGGCTCAAATAAATTCAAATCTAGGAATGGCATACCCATTTGGTAGCCATGAATACAGATCAACCAAGGGCGCGGTTTATCATCTTTATGGCGAAACACCATCGCTCTAGCATCGCGATTATTGCTGTAGCTAAGCCAGCGCTCACCGCCGGGCAAAGATGGATGTGGCTCGTAGCCAGACTCAAATCGAAGCGCTTCAAGCTTATGCCCTACAAAAGTACGCTCGATAATTGAAGGGTTATCGAGCGCAGGCGGCGCTTCAACCAGCGCATCAGGGTTCTCATCCCAACCATTACTTTCAAAAGCCGCCAAAGCGCCATCTAACTCTTCCGCTACCCGGCGAAT
Source organism: Gammaproteobacteria bacterium (assembly GCA_028817755.1). GTDB lineage: Bacteria > Pseudomonadota > Gammaproteobacteria > JAPPPA01 > JAPPPA01 > JAPPPA01. The sequence continues at coordinate 2,656 of JAPPPA010000288.1, forward strand.
TTCAGACTCACCTTGCACAATCTTAGGCACACTGACAAAAACACCGACGATGATATTGTCCAATGCCGCACGCAACGCCAACACCGGAGACATCTGCGGCGTAGGTATGTCAGCGGGCGCGTCGTGATGCTCAACCGCAATCCAGCCACTTAATGCGGCTACAGCCAGGCTCATGACGATTAGAGCCAGAGCTGGCAAAAATCCCCAGCTAAAAATACCCAGCACAGCGCCAACAACGCCGAACACACCGGCCAAAGACATAAAGCGTAAGAAACGACGCTCGCCCGGCACTACCAGCCAACCACCACCGCTAATCACCATCAAAATAGCCGCTGGGCCGCCGCAAATCCAAGCCCATAACCCGATGCCGCTACCCTTGCCAAAGAGAAGGGATAACCAAATCAAACCAGCCACTACAGCGGGGATAGAAATAAACCCCCAGCGTTTTGCGGTAGCAATGCTCATGAAAGTGTCTCCAACGATGTGTCTTATTCGTGTAACAGCGCAGTCAAATTTGAAGCTAATTTAGCGCTGACAGGTAGTGTTCTTAAGGTTAAGCATACACTTGTATGCTGTCGTTCAAGCGCTTGCTCTGCTAGTATTATCCGGCTTTGGAACAGCTGTCCACCGTTGCGCAGCTGTGTTTTTTAAATCTTTAGGAGGATTTCCTATGTCAGTTGGTGCTGCTATTGCTTTAGCTGTTGCCGCGTTCTGGCTGTTGGCATATGTAGGTGCGCCATTATTGGTGTGGACTGCTGTTGCTGCGGCATACGTGGGTGGCTTATACGCACTAGGCTCAATCGGCACTACCGGTCTTTATATCGGTGGCGCGATTGTCGGCATTCTAGTGTTCTTTAATTTGGTGCCGCTTCGTCGTGCACTACTCACTTCGGCTATTTTCAAAGGCTTTAAAGCTGTATTGCCAGATATGACCTCAACCGAACGCGAAGCGTTGGAAGCAGGTGACGTTTGGTGGGAAGGCGAAATGTTTCGTGGCAAGCCAGAGTGGAGCAAGCTACTAGACTTTAAGCGCACTGTACTTACTGAAGAAGAGAAATCCTTCATGGAAAACGAAGTGGAAACACTTTGTGCCATGATCGACGACTGGCAAATTCAGCACGAGCTGAAAGATATGCCAGAAGACGTTTGGGACTACATCCGTAACAACGGTTTCTTCTCAATGCTTATCAGCAAGGAATGGGGCGGCTTAGGCTTCAGTTCTTTGGCTCAATCAGCTGTTGTAACCAAAATCTCAACCAAGTCTATTGGTGTTGCGGTAACCGTCATGGTGCCTAACTCTTTAGGCCCTGGTGAGCTATTGATGCACTACGGCACACAAGAGCAAAAAGAGAAATGGCTACCTGGCCTTGCTAACGGCGAACACATCCCTTGCTTTGGTCTAACTGGCCCAGAAGCAGGCTCTGACGCTGGCGCGATTCCTGACGTAGGCATTATCTGCGAGCAAGATGTTCTCCTTGGTATGAAGATCACCTTCTCTAAGCGTTACATCACTCTAGCTCCTGTTTCTACCGTTATTGGTCTTGCACTTAAGGCTTATGACCCTGATGGCCTACTAGGCGATCCAAACAAAGTTGATTACGGCATTACCTGTGCTCTGATTCCTTCTGACCTAGAAGGTGTTGAGATTGGTCGCCGTCACTGGCCTTGTAACACCCCGTTCATGAACGGCCCAATCAACGGCAAAGAAATCTTTGTACCGATTGACGCTGTGATTGGTGGTAAAGAAATGGTTGGCCGCGGCTGGCGTATGCTGGTTGAGTGTCTATCTGCTGGTCGTGGTATTTCACTACCTGCACTTTCTACCGCTGCTGGTAAAGCTTCTTACATGGCTACTGGTGCTTACACTCGCGTTCGTCGCCAGTTCAAAGTATCTATTGGCCAGTTTGAGGGCGTACAAGAAGCAATGGGCCGCATCGCGGGCTACGCTTACCGCCTAGAAGCAGCACGTGTATTGACCGCATCTGCGGTTGATAACTGCTCACCTTCTGTGACCACCGCGATCGCGAAATACCACATGACCGACATGATGCGCGACAGCCTAACTGACGCAATGGACATCCATGGCGGCCGTGGCGTGATGCAAGGTCCACGTAACTATCTCGCGTCTAACTACCAAGGTGTACCTATTGCGATCACCGTGGAAGGCGCGAACATTCTTACTCGTAACTTGATGATCTTTGGTCAAGGCGCTATCCGCTGCCATCCTTACGTGTTCCCAGAAATGGAAGCCGCACGTAACCCAGACGAAAAAGCCGGCCTTACCGAGTTTGATAAGTTGCTATGGGGCCACATTGGTTTCTCTGTAAACCGTGGCGCACGTGCTCTGACTCTTGGCCTAACTCGCAGCCAGCTTGCTGGCAGCCCAGTGTCTGGCCCAATGGCTAAGTACTACAAACAACTCACTCGTTACAGCTCTGCGCTTGCGTTCGTTTCTGACGTAACCATGGGCGTACTTGGTGGCGAATTGAAGCGTATGGAGCGTTTGTCTGCTCGTTTAGGTGACGTTCTATCTCACCTATATCTAGCGTCTGCAGTACTTAAGTACTACCAAGACGAAGGTGAGCAAGCGGTAGACCTACCTAACGCAGAATGGGCGCTACAAGATTCGTTGTTCAAAATCGACGAGGCTTTCCGTGAGTTCTTCCGTAACTTCCCGAACCGCCCTATCGCTGGTTTGATGAAGTTCATCGTATTCCCTCCTCTTTCAGGCCGTGCGCAGCAGCCTAGCGACAAGCTAAGCCAAACCATCGCCCTACAGATGATGGAAAACACCGATCTACGTGCTCGTTATGCTGAAGGTGTTTACACCGGCACCAAACACGAGCCAATTGGCCGCGTTGAAGCTGCTTTCCAAATGTGCCAAACCGTTGAGCCTATCTTCAACAAGTTTGCACGAGCAGTAGCCAAGGGTAAGACTCCCGGTTGCTACGATTTGGATTCGCAAATCGCTGCATGTATTGAACAGCAAATTCTTACTCAAGAAGAAGCTGACCAAGTACGTGAGTACGACGCGCTACGCGCTGACGCAATGTTGACTGACGCGTTCACCAAGGAGTACATCCGTGGTGACGTTAAAGAAAACGACTCAGCGACTGAGCCAGCCAAAGTTGCTTAATTAGCAAACTTTGACCGAAGCTAGTTGACTAGCGAAGGCCCCGACAGGAAACTGCCGGGGCCTTTTTATTGACGACCATTTAGAGAACTGAATATGACCATCGAAGTCACTATCAAAACCAACAAGGGCGATATCAAACTCGACCTTTACGAAGACAAAGTACCCTACACCGTAGCCAACTTTGTAAACCTTGCCAGCCGCGGTTTTTACAATGGCATTAAGTTTCACCGCGTAATCCCTAACTTCATGATTCAGGGCGGCTGCCCAATGGGGCAAGGCACTGGCGGCCCTGGCTACCGTTTTGGTGATGAGTTTCACCCAGAGCTTCGCCACGATGCTGCTGGCATTCTGAGCATGGCTAACGCCGGCCCAGGCACCAACGGCAGTCAATTCTTTATCTGTCATGGCCCACAGCCACATCTAGATGGCGCTCACGCTGTATTTGGCGCTGTACAGTCTGACGAAGACCAAACCATTGTGAACAGCATTGAAGGCGGCGACCTTATGGAAGAAGTCGTTGTAGAAGGCGACTGGACAGCCTTACGCGAGCAGTGCGCAGATGCACTGACGCAATGGAATGGTGTTTTAGACGAGCAGTTTCCCGCGCTAAACCCAGCGCTTTAAAACACTATTTATCTGCGGAGAAGTGGTTAACGTATTTAACCACTTCTCCCGCAGTTAGCCCCTTGGTAAAAAACCAACCTTGAGCGTAATCACAGCGTTCAGCGCGCAAAAATTCTAATTGCGTCTCTGTTTCAACCCCTTCTGCAACCACGACAAACGCATGGTCATGGGCAGCACTAATAACCGAAGCAAATTTCACCGCTCGTTTGGTATCACCTGAACTAGGGTCGAAACCTCGAACATCGACTTTTAAACCATAGATTGGCAAGTAGGAAAAATACTGTAACGCTTGGCTACTACCGTCAAAGTCGTCTAACCACACACGCACACCGGCATCAGCCAAGGCGCGTAGTTGCAAACCAACATGTTCTAAGTTGCCCGACAACGTGGACTCTGCCACTTCAATATCCACATCCGAGGCAATAAGACCATATTCCGCTAGCGTTGATAAAAAGCTCCCCGCACTAATATGACCACTGCTCATCTGACGTAGGCTCAAGTTAATCGATACTCGCGCCTCACATTTTTCATTACGCCAACCAGCCAAATGAGAGGCAGCACCTCGAATCACACGATCCCCTAACGTTAAGATCAACTGAGACTGTTCGGCGATACTGATAACATCCTTTGTCTCGACCAAGCCCTTATCGGGGTGCCGCCAGCGCATTAATGCTTCAAAGCCATAAATTTGATTCGTTGTGAGATTTACATAAGGCGCATAAATTAGACGCAACCCTTCGCTGGGGCCATTAAGGTCTGCTCTCAATGCCTCTTCTAGAAGTAAGTGCTTTTCAACCTCATGGTCAGACACTGCGGTTAATTGAGCAGAATCATTGCCGCCCCGTGTTTTGATCTTTTTGCACTGTTTTTCTAGTGCATGAAGCAGCGAGTAAGGCACTACGTCATCGCGACCGAACCATGCATAAACTACCGACGCCGTGCACGTAAGTCGCTGCGTTCCTTGCATAAACGGCGCTTCGAAATGCGTTGAAATTGAGCTTGCAAGCTCAGTAAAGCTCGTAAGGCTTATTTCATTCTCTGTTTGATAAATAATGAAATGACCAGCCCCTAGGTGCCCTATTTGCCCTTGGCCAGCAATAATGCTTCTAAGCTTTTCCCCTGCCTGCTGCAAGATCCGATCACCAGCCTCATGACCCAACCCCGCATTAATCC
>JAPPPA010000133.1 GCA_028817755.1 Gammaproteobacteria bacterium
GACAAAGAATCACGCCGCCAAGCCGCGGAAATTACCGAGTCCAGACTGCGCCAAGGCACCGGTATTGCGGTGTTCCCAGAAGGCGGCTGTTATGGCCGCAAGCTACGGGACTTTTTCCACTACGGCACATTTGAAATGGCGCACAACACCAAAACACCGGTAGTGCCGACCTTTATTCATTACGAAGCCGAAGAAGACTTTGAGTGGCTAGGCCAAACCTTGCCGCGCAAAATTTGGGAGATCCTCACCACCCGCAACCACACGGTGCACTTCCATATTTACGACCCCATTGATCCCACCCAGTTTGAGGGTAAAGAAGCGCTGACTAACCACGTCTACGGTTTATTCGTAAAATGGCAGGAACTACACCTTGGCACGCCACCTTCGACGGGCGTTATGCGAGGTGCTCCAGAGAAAATTGAGCCTTTGCCGACCGACCCACAACCAGAATAAATGACCGACACTCACGACACCCTGCAGCGCTTAGACAAGCTGGCTGCACTACTTGATGCGCGCTGGAAAATCCCCGGCACCGACATTCGCTTTGGCCTTGATTCGCTTATTGGCTTAATTCCCGGCATTGGCGATGCCGCCACCGCGCTGATCTCGCTTTACCTGATGGGCGAGGCAAAAGCCGCAGGCGCTAGCAACAGAATACTCGGCCGCATGGCCGTAAATGTAGCGGTGGAATTTGTGGTTGGCTTGGTACCTGTTGTGGGTGATTTATTCGATATTGGCTGGCGTGCCAACCAACGCAATATGCATTTGCTGCGCCGTGAAATTGCGCCACCACCGCCAGATATGGTGAGCAACCGAAACCCGAATAAAACCAGCGCGAAAGGCTGGGTTATTTTGCTGGCCTTAATGGCTGCAGCCGCCATCGCTGGCAACCATTACGGTTGGTATCAACTTTAAGCGACTTCGTAGTTAGCAACCGGGCCGTCAAAACCTTTTAGCGCCAAGGCATCGGCGCTTTGAATCGCAATGCCACTGCTTTCCACAGCGGCATAGGTTTCGGCACTCACGCGGATTTGGTTTGGCGAGGCTTTGTCACATAAGCGCGCGGCTAAATTTACGGTGCTACCAACGGCGGCATATTCCAAACGGTTGCCACCAACCACACCAACACTGACAACACCCGTCGCCACGCCGAGGCCAATGCCTAATGGATGCTCCGTGCTAGCGTATTGAGCCAATAAACCGCTGACCTTGTCGCGAATTTCCGTCGCTAAACCAATCGCGGCTTCGGCATGTTTTTCTTGCGGCAGTGGCGCACCCACCAGCAGCATGACGCCGTCACCGGCGTAATCTTTAATCGTGGCTTCGTAGTTGGCTGCGGCTTCACCCACTAAATCGTAATAGGCGCGTAGCAGGCCAATTACTTCAGACGACTCATGATCTTCCGAGTAAGCGGTGAAACCACGCAGGTCGCAGTACACCACGGACAGCTCTTGGTCTTTTTCCTGTAGGTATTCTTCTAAGCCACCTTTTTGCACCGCTTGTGCCACTTGCGGCGCTAAAAAGCGGCTCATAAATGCGCCGCGTTCACCGCGGATCATGTGATATTCGATAGAACCAGTGAGGAAAATAATCAGCCCCACGACCACCAAATAAGCGGTCATCGACTGCGGTGCAAAAAAACCAGAAGCTAAAAACGGCGAGGCCACCACGAGCGATGCCAAGCGCAAGGCTTCGGCCTTATCGGGCTTACGATTAAGCGTGAGGATGACTGATTGCGCAATCAGCAATATCGGCAATGAAAACGGTATCGCCAGAAGGAAGTAAACCGGCTGCCGAAACGCCTCGGCACTGCCGATGTAGTTCATCAATAAGTCGGCGCGCTGCTCGGCAAAAATAATGGTTAGCACCGCATAGAGCACGCCCAACACTTGAGCCCAGCGCAACACTTGATCACCAGCACCGGTACGCAAATTACCTGCAGGAATGGTTTTGCGAATACGGAGCACCCACTCGGCGCAGCTGACCAACGCCACCCCAACCGGCAGGCCAGTTAGCCGGTGCCACCAAGGCAGTGCTTCAAAAGAGTCATGCACAAAATAGATGCCGCTGACCAAGCCAGCAGCACCGTACATCATTAAGAAGAGAGCAAGCAGGCGACTGGTAACGGTCTTCCAGTCGCTGAAGATAAACGCTAGGCCGAGGCCGATAGCGAATAGGGAAACAATCTGATTAGCAATGACGATAGACATGCGCCCAGTCTAACGAAGACTAGGCGCTAGCGCATTGCCTGGCGAGTGACCTAGGAGAGCCTAGTCTTCTTGCGAACGTGAGTGACGCTTACGCTCGTGCTCTTTCAAGAACAACTTACGTAGGCGCACAGACTCAGGCGTAACTTCAACCAGCTCGTCGTCGTTGATGAATTCCAGCGCTCGCTCAAGCGTTAGATCAATCTTCGGCGTTAGGGTGAGGTTTTCGTCGGTACCGGCAGCACGTACGTTAGTCAGCTGCTTGGCTTTCAGGGTGTTTACAATCATGTCGTTGTCACGGCTGTTAATGCCCACAACCTGACCTTCGTAAACATCCTCACCGTGACCCACGAATAGGCGGCCACGCTCTTGCAGATTGAACAGCGCGTAAGCCAACGACTTACCTTGCGCATTCGCCACCATGGCGCCGTTATGACGCTGACCGAAACGGCCGCCCACGAATGGACCGTAGTGGTCGAATACGTGAGTCAAAATACCGGTACCAGAAGTCATCGACATAAAATCGGTTTGGAAGCCGATCAAACCACGTGAAGGAATCAAGTATTCCAAGCGCACACGGCCTTTACCGTCTGGCTCCATGTTCTTTAGCTGACCTTTACGCTGGTTCAAGCTGTCGATCACTGAACCTTGGTGTTGGTCTTCGATATCGCACATCGCCATTTCGTATGGCTCTTCTTTAGAACCGTCTTCTAGCTCATGCACAATTACGTGCGGACGCGATACCGCTAGCTCAAAGCCTTCGCGGCGCATGTTCTCGATCAATACGCCAAGGTGTAGCTGACCACGACCAGATACTTTGAAGCGGTCTGGATCTTCAGTCGGCTCAACGCGTAGCGCTACGTTGTGCTTCAGCTCTTGCTCTAGGCGATCTTTAATCTGGCGGCTCGTGATGAACTTGCCTTCTTTACCAGCAAACGGCGACTTGTTTACGCCGAAGGTCATGCTGATGGTTGGCTCGTCCACGCTTAGCGGCGGCAAAGCTTCTGGGCTATCAGCCGCACACACGGTGTCTGAAATGTTCAGCGGATCTAGGCCGGTGATACATACGATGTCACCCGCTTGCGCCACATCTGAATCCACGCGCTCTAGGCCCATGAAGTTCATGATTTGAAGAATCTTGCCCTTACGCACATTGCCTTCACGGTCGACTACAGATACTTGTGAGTTGGTGCTGATTTTGCCGCGCTTAACACGACCAATACCGATCACGCCTTGGAAGCTGTTGTAATCCAACTGCGAGATTTGCATTTGGAATGGGCCGTCGGTGTCCACTTGTGGAGGCGACACTTGCTCAACGATGGTTTCGAATAGCGCGTCCATATTGCCGTCGCGCACATCATCTTCATGACCGGCGTAGCCATTTAAGGCACTGGCGTAAACGGTAGCGAAGTCGAGTTGCTCGTCAGTACCGCCTAGGCGATCGAATAGGTCAAAGGTTTGATCCAATACCCAATCAGGGCGCGCTGAAGGGCGGTCAATCTTGTTGATTACCACAATCGGCTTCAGACCAAGCGCAAAGGCTTTTTCGGTTACAAAGCGAGTTTGTGGCATAGGGCCGTCTTGCGCGTCTACTAGCAATACAACCGAATCAACCATACTCAATACACGCTCTACCTCACCACCAAAGTCGGCGTGGCCCGGTGTGTCTACGATGTTGATGCGATAGTCACGCCATTTAATCGCGGTGCATTTCGCCAAAATGGTAATGCCGCGCTCTTTCTCTTGGTCATTGCTGTCCATCGCTCGCTCTTCCAGCTTGGCACGCTCGTCCAAGGTGTCAGACTGTTGAAGTAGTTGATCAACCAAGGTAGTTTTACCGTGGTCAACGTGAGCAATAATCGCAATATTGCGGATATTTTCGATAGACATGGTGTAGTCACACGCGTTGTGGCTAAAAAATGGCCGCGCATTATGCCGTTGCGGCGGGTCGATTACTAGCGACGGCTGTTTTTATGCGCGTACATACCCATGTCGGCAGCATGGATCATTTCATCTAAAGACGCATCTTGCTTCCAGCCCATTGGCACGGTGCTGAAGCTAATATCTGGACAACCTTGAGGCGTGCGGAATTTTTGACACTTAGTTCGTATCGCCGAAACAGCACCCACAACACGCTGCTCCAGCTCTTCTTTATTGCCGACCGACAGCATCAAAACGAACTCATCACCACCCAAGCGGGCGGCACATTCATGTCCACTTAAGCATGCGGTGTTCAATGAGCTGGCAATATCTTTCAGCAAATGATCACCTTCGGCATGACCAAGATGATCATTCACTAGTTTGAAACGGTCCACATCAAAAACTGTAATCCCAATAATGGAATCACGGCGCCTTGCCTTCAGGGCATTAAAGCTGTCTTTAAAGGCGTTGCGATTGAACAAGCCGGTCAACTGATCCCGATTAGAACGCTCTTCAATGTTCCTAATCAAGATGTATTCGCGTTTGAGCTGCTTGTCCCAGTGATGGCGCGCCACCACACCAGCCAAATTAAACGACAGCACCATCACACACACTTCAGCAATCAGGCCTTTTTCGGCCCCGGTAAGGATAGGCGGCAAACACATTGCCAAGGTCAGCAATGCTGCCAGCACAAATGTGACCCGCATTCGCAATGGGGAATAAAAATAGATATAGGTCAACGCGAGCAATGGCATCTCAATCAACCAAGCCGTGCCTTCCATTAACATTTGATCTACGGCTTTGGAGACCAATAACACCGTGGTCACAGCCGCCAAACCGATATAAAGCTTTTGATGTGGCGCATTTGGCTTCTTCGCCACCCACCAGGCACCGAGCGCTAACGAGGGCAGTACCACAGCAAAAAGAAAGGCAACGGCCCATCCACGCATTGGGTATTCAGTCGCCAGGCCCACCACTAACCATAACGTTAAGGTGCAAAACGCCAGCACCATTGCCACCAATGAAACCACGCGCGAACGAGAGAAAAAGAACTCAGCAAAACCGCTGTCAATTTGTTCTTTGTTTATGCGCTCTGGCGCTTTTACAACACTTAAGCTCGACATGCTTCCGTGTCTCCTAGCAGCGGCGCATTGCCAGCCTCGTCTTGCCACTCAAACATGCGGGCCCTACCTGCCGTCTTAGCCTTATACATGGCTTTATCCGCACGCGCACAGCAGGTCTCAAAGCTCTGGCCCGGGTGCACTTTCGCCAAGCCAATACTTAAACTGATTTGTTCACGATCGCTAATTTTCGCGAGCGCATGTTCAGCCAGCATTTTCTGCACAAGGTTTATACGGTGCTCAAATTTTTCGGCATCTGTGCGGTGCAGCAACAGCGCAAATTCATCGCCACCTAACCGGCATAAGCAATCTTGGGGCTCAACACATTGCTGCCTTAGCAAACTGGCGATGAACTCGAGTGCTTTATCACCGGCCACGTGCCCCACCGCATCATTAAGTGCTTTGAACCGATCAACATCCACTAGCGCGAGGTAAATTTGCTCGCCGTCACGCTCTACTTGATGGCGCGCTTCGTTAAAGAATGCAGTAAACGGTCGGCGTCTCAGTCCATGTGTGAGCGGATCACACTCCGCATAAAACTCTTTTAACTTACGTAAACAAAATTCATGCTCGAGACGCCGCCCCCAAGTCACGCGGCCAGCCACGCCTACAGCATGAAACACCAACATAAAAACATTGCCGTAGATGAAAACAGCCAAGGAACGAGCTTCCACAAACCACATAGCATTCAACGCAAAGTGGGCAAACGCGGCAAGGCAATAGGTCGCTTTACTAGCGAGCGGCGAAAAGAAATATACAAATACCAGCATCAGCAGGTAACCGCTGAAAAGTGGTGCCCTAAACTCGTCATACGACGATCGCGCCGTCACCATCGCCGCAATCACGATAATGCCGATGGTGATGACCATATAAGACATCAACTGCACTTTGCCAAAATGGCAGCGGGCCAAAATCAACGCAGTAACCAGCATTGAAGGCACCATCAGGCCCGAAACAGCAGGAACAAACAGCGGCGGCACAGCCAAGCCACCAAACATTGCCGCAATTACCCACGACATCAGAATCGCCGCGCCCACGTACAAGGACGGCACGGTCAGATCTACAAAGTAGGCACGGCGAAAGGCTTCAAACTCTTGTGCCAAAAATTCCGGCACAATGTAAATTTTACTGAGCTTCCGCTTTTCGCCATTTTCTAGCGCCAAGACTTGTTGAGAGTCTAAGAGCGAAGATGAACGGTTCACGGGGGCGATTTAAACAGGCAGATAGGGAAAACTAATAGTAATAATTATTGCCCTTAGTATCCAGAACAACTAGATGGGCGACCATTAAGCACTGACTAACGGCATTATTAAAATACAATTACAGGATAAACGGTATGAATTTAGTAGATAAATATGGCCCATGGGCCTTAATCAGCGGCGCATCATCCGGTTTAGGTGAAGAATTTGCCCGCCAATTAGCAGCCCAAGGGCTGAACTTGGTACTACTTGCACGCCGTACAGAACGACTCGAATCACTGGGTAAAGAGCTGAAATCACAGCACGGCATCGACTACCGCGCCGTCAGTGCCGACTTGGCCGACCCTGACTTTCTTGCTCCAGTCGCGGATCAAACAGAAGACTTGGAAATCGGCCTACTGATTAATAACGCTGGCTTTACCAACAGCGGCAATTTCCTCGACAACGATCTGCAATCAGAAATCCGCCTTGTAGACGTAAACTGCCGCGCAGCCATGATTTTGGCGCACCATTACGGCCAAGGCATGCGCCAACGCAAACGCGGCGGCATGATTTTCACCGCTTCAATCGCTGGTTTTGTAGGTATCCCATTCTGGGGCAACTACTCAGCCTCTAAATCTTTCGACCTAAAACTCGCCGAAGCTCTTGGCGCCGAATTAAAGCCACATGGTGTAGATGTCTTGGCGCTTTGCCCCGGCGCTACCCGCACCGAATTCGCAACCTACGACGGCCTTATCTCGCAAGTCATGACCATGCCTGCTGAGCCTGTTGTAGCTGGTGCTATTAAACGCCTTGGCAAACGCCGCACCTGGGTGGCTGGGCTCATCAACCGCATTAACGTATTCGCCACACGCTTCTTACCGCGCACTTGGAGCTCAATACTATTTGGCGTGGTTGTTCGAGACATCGTCAAACACTAGTCATGATTGCCCTGCTGCAACGCGTCACTCACGCCAGCGTCACAGTCAGCGACGAAACCGTTGGCAAAATTGACCAAGGCTTGCTGGTGTTTGTGGGCATTGAAGCAGGGGACGAGCAAAAACAAGCCGACCGGCTGCTTGAGCGCGTACTCACTTACCGCGGGTTTGAAGACGCAGAA
>JAPPPA010000190.1 GCA_028817755.1 Gammaproteobacteria bacterium
GTGTGACGAGGCTACGCACACCTAACTGGTAGTTTTCGAGTGTTAGTAGCGGGTAAACAACGAGTTGGCCCGGGCCGTGGTAGGTGACTTGACCACCGCGGTCGATATCAATAACAGGAATGTCGCCTGGGTTGAGCAGGTGAATGGGGTCGGCGTTTTGCCCCATGGTGTAGACAGGTGGGTGCTCTAAAAACCAGAGCTGGTCTTCATGCTCAATGTCGCCAGCCGCCCAAGCTTGCATGGCTTTCCAAGTCGGCTCGTATTCAACCGTGCCGAGTTGCTGAATGCTAGGTAGTGGCGTTTGCGCTGACACGCCTTTTACATGGCCATAACCACCAAGTCGCTCTCGCCTAATGCGGCAAAAATAGCGTCTACTTGGGGTTTGCTGGTGGCAGTGAAATTAACGGTAAGGGAAATAAATTTACCGGTGCGGCTCACTTTGCGTTGCACAGCGCTGAGTGGCAATTTGCCTGTGTGCGGTTCAATTAGCGTAAGAATCTGCTGATCTACGTCATTGGCTGGTTTCACAAAGACTTTGAGCGGGAAGTCACAGGGAAACTCCATTAACGTTTCTTGTACGTCGCTGGGTAGGTCGCCGTTGTTTTGTGGTGTATCGCTCATAGTTGAAACTGTGCTTTGTATGCTTGGTAGGCGGCGAAAAGCTGCTGCCACACAGGGCCGGGCTTGCCGCTGCCGACAGCTTGGCCGTCTAGGTTAGTTACTGGGTACAGCTCACGGGTGGAGCTGGTAATAAGAATTTCACTAGCGTTGTTTAGCTCGTCGGCTGACAGAATGCGTTGTTCTACGCTTAGGCCTTGTTGCTTTTCGGCTAGCTCAAGCACTAAGTCACGGGTAATGCCCGGCAATAGTTCTGGGCCTTTAGGCGGCGTGACTAGGGTGCCGTTTATTACCGCAAAGACGTTACTGCTAGCGCCTTCGCTAATTTTGCCATCGCGTACCAATAGCGTTTCATTACAGCCTTCGGCGGTGCCTTCTTCTTTTAAAAGCACATTGGCGAGTAGGGTAATGGCTTTGATATGGCAGCGGTGCCAGCGAATGTCTTCACGCGTAATGGCGCTAACACCATTTTCTTTAACCGCTTCAGGCAGGATCGGTAACGGGTTAACACAGGCGAAAACGGTTGGCTCAATGTTGGTTGGAATGCTGTGGTCTCGACCGCCGCTGCTGCCGCGTGTGACTTGCAGATAAATGGCGCAGTTTTCAGCGTTGTTTTGTAACAGCAGGTTGCAGAATAACTCGCGCCATTCGTTGTCAGAGTAGGGGTTGCGAATGCCGACTTCTTCAAGGCTGTTGCTGAGACGTGATAAGTGCTCGTCTAGGCGGAGCAAGTGGTGCCCATAAACGGGTAGCACTTCGTAAATGCCATCGCCGAACAGGAAGCCGCGATCAAAAACGCTAATTTGCGCTTGATCGGCCGGCAACCATTGGCCATTAAGGAATACGGTATTGAATTCGCTCATGCTTACTCGTCGCCGCCTTCAAACATGAGTAGCACTTTGTCTTTCAGGCGTTGGAATAGAGTGCCTTCTGGCACGGTTTCTAGTGCGAGTAGTGGTACGCGTGAGACTAATTTGTCTTGGAGCGTTACTTGCACCTCACCAATTGCAGTACCAGCTTCGATAGGAGCTTGTAATTGTTCGTTGTAAAGCGTGGTCACAGTCAGTGACTTGCTTTGGCCGCGAGGAATAGTCGCGCTCAGTGCGTCGCCTGTGCCCACCGCTAGTGTTTGTTTCGCACCGCCCCAAATGCGAGGAGATTCAATCACTTGCTTCTGCGTGAATAGCTCGTGTGTTTCGAAGAAGCGGAAGCCGTAGTTAAGCAGGGCTTGGGTTGCGCTGCTGCGGGCGTTGTCGCTGTCGGTGCCAAGCACGACTGACACTAAGCGCATGTTGTCGCGCTTAGCTGAGGCGGCTAGGCAGTAGCCTGCTGATTCAGTGTGGCCGGTTTTCAGGCCGTCTACGCTGCGATCGCGACGTAATAGCTTGTTACGGTTGAACTGACGGATACCGGCATAGGTAAATTCAAGCTGTGAGTACCAGTTGTAGTACTCAGGGAATTCACGAATGATCGCTGACGCGAGTGTGGCAATATCTGCCGCCGTGGTCAGGTGGCCGTCGTCTGGCAAACCGGTCGCGTTTAGGAAGTTGGTTTGTGTCATGCCCAAGGTTTGGGCGTGTTGGTTCATCAGCTGAGCAAAGGTTTCTTCTGTGCCGGCAATATGTTCTGCAAGGGCGATAGACGCATCGTTACCCGATTGCACGATGATGCCCTGCATGAGGTCTTCAACTTTGACCTGTTTACCCACCTCGATAAACATGCGCGAGCCTTCTGTGCGCCATGCTTTTTTACTGACGGTAACTTTGTCGTCTAGCTTTAAGGTGCCGTTGCGTAGTTCTTGAAAAGCAACGTAAACGGTCATCAGCTTAGTAATGCTGGCTGGCTCGGCCTGCATGGCTGAATTTTTCTCGGCCAAAATGGCGCCGGTGTTGAAGTCCACCAAGATGTAGCTGGTGGCGTCTAAGTCTGGCGCATTAGGAATCAGCGGCGCGGCGTGGCTGGCGCTAGCAAATAGCAGCACAAGCAGGCCAAAGGTGTAGCTGAGGGCATTACGAAGACGCATCACTGATTTCATACTATTTGGTGGTCCTTAGCGGAGTGGGGTGTAAACGATGTATTTTAGCGACCTTAAGCGCCGCCGTCATGGCAGAAACCTAAGGAAGCTCTGGTCGGGAAATACAACTGAGCTGTTTTTGCCATTTTACAGGGCAAGGCAGCACGAGCGCGGCATAGTTACTCTATGTAAGCGAGGGCTAACGCCGCCATGTGGAATGGCAAAATCAGCCCAACGGGTTGTGCAGCAAAGCTTTCAGCTCTTTGTTGCGCCTCGCTTACATGGAGTAACCATGCTGCACTCAGCGCGCCTCAATCTGAAAACCTTGCTGCACAACTCAATTGTATTTCCCGATCAGAGCTTCCTTAAGGCGTAGTGGTATTCACCACAAAGCCTTTGTTCAGACCTTTCTCTTCTAGAGAAAGTTGCGCCCAGCGAGCATGTGTTTCCATTTGAAATGGGCCAATGCGCACTTTGTAGGCCCAGTTGGCCTGCTGTGTATCAACCACGGTATTTGGGAAACCGTCGGCTTCTAAGCGAGAAGAAAAGCTTTCGGCACCGGCAATATCATTGAAAGCGCCAGCTTGCACCCACCATTGCGGGCCTAATGCTGTGGCAGTAACTGCTGGTTTAGGCTTGGGTTTAGGTATCGGGTCAGCGATTGGCTGAGCCTGAAACTGTGGCGCGGTCGGTGTGGCTGGTGCGGTATTTTCGATGTAAGCCTCAGTCGCTGCGGCTGGTGTATCTCTGTGTATCGCCGCTAAACTTTCTGCTGCCGGGCTTGGTGTTGTTGTGGGGCGAGTTTGAGTTTGGGGTTGAGCTTGAGAGTAGCCAGGGTCGATTTGACGACCGCTGCGGGTGACTTCAATGCCAACCACTTCAACCGGTGCGGTACCCGTGTTGAAAACGCCGAGTTTTACTGCGGCGGCGTAACTCAGGTCGATTTCACGGCCATCGATAAAGGGGCCGCGGTCGTTAACCCGAACAATTGCTTCGCGGCCGTTATTTAAATTACGTACGCGCACATAGCTGGGGATGGGCAGGGTTTTATGCGCTGCGCTCATGCTGTACATGTCGTAGCGCTCACCATTTGCCGTGTTGCGGCCATGAAACTTACGCCCATACCAAGAGGCGATGCCTCGACGGCGATAGCCTTCTGCCGTTTGTAGGGTGTAATAGGTTTGGCCTAAAACGGTGTACTTGGGCGCATTGCCCGCGCGGGTGCGCGGCTCCCATTTGGGTTTGGCGTCGCGTAATTCTTTTTCTTTGGGTGGGCGGCCAGGCCCGTCATTGCTGTAGCCACCGGAGAAGGCGGGGCGGTTGCCGCCGCTGCCCCAGCTACAACCTTGCAATACCAACAAGGTTGAAAGGGCGAGAAAGAGAGCGAGGGTGCGTCCGTGAAGCATGTTTATATATTGTTATTGCTGTCGGGCTTGAGCAATCTCTTGCGCTAGCTGGTGCACGGCTAGAGCGTAGAGTTTGCTGTGGTTGTAACGCGTAATAGCGTAGAAGTTGTTTAACGGTACGTAATAGAGTTTGCTGTCTTCTAGATTGAATTCCAGAAGAGCGACTTTTTCATCAGAATCGATGTTGCCGCTTTGTAGCGTCACGCCTTTGGCCTGCAAGTCTTGCCACTCAATGGCTGGTTTACCGTGTTTGCTAAGGTCTTCTTGCCACGCATCGCCGTTTGTTTTGGCTGGCAAAATCACCGTTTCGCCTGCTTTCCAGCCGTGCTCGGCAAAGTAGTTGGCGACTGAGCCGATGGCGTCGTAGGGGTTCCATAAGTCGGCTATTTCGTCACCATCAAAGTCGATGGCGTAGTGCCGATAGCTACTGCTAATGAATTGGCCGAGGCCCATGGCGCCGGCATAGGAGCCTTTAAGTGCGAGCGGGTCTAGCGCTTGTTCGCGTGTCATTAGGAAGAAATGCTCTAGCTCGCTGGTAAAGAACTTGCCGCGCTTAGGGTAGTTAAAACCTAGCGTAGTCAGTGCATCTAATACGCGCCATTTGCCGGTGTATGTGCCAAACCAGGTTTCTACGCCAATAATTGCCACAATGTATTCCGGTGGCACGCCGAGTTCTTTTTCGGCGCGGGCTAAGGTCGGTTCGTATTTATTCCAAAACGTGACGCCATCATTAATGCGTTTCGGTTTTAGGAAAATTTTGCGGTACTTGTGCCAGTGCAGTACGCCTTCGGCTGGTCGGCTAATGGCATCAATAATGGCTTGCTGATGTTCGGCTTGGTTAAGTAGCTCGAGTACAAAGGTTTCTTCAAAACCTTTGTCTTGCATGCGTTCCACAAACGCATCGACTTGGTCTTTAGGGAAGTCATCAACAGCGGCTTGAGCTGAGAAACAGCCCAAGGTGATTGCTGCTGCACAGAGCAGCTTGGAAAAATATGTAGTCACTGAATATCCCGCTTAGCGAGCAATAAGTTTTTTGTGTGTGTGAATAGACATCAGAATACCGAAGCCTGCCATAAGCGTCACCATTGATGTGCCCCCGTAACTGACTAACGGCAGCGGCACGCCGACCACGGGTAGCAGCCCGGACACCATGCCAATATTCACAAACACGTAGACGAAGAATGTCAGCCCAATACTGCCAGCAACAGTACGGCTAAATAGGTTGGTTGCTTGCGCGGCGATGTATAGGCAGCGGAAAACAATGGCGAGGTACAGCGCCAACAGTGGCAGCACGCCCATAAGTCCATGCTCTTCGGCCAGTACCGCAAAAATGAAATCGGTAGAGCGTTCGGGCAAAAAGTCTAAATGTGACTGTGTGCCATTAAGCCAGCCTTTGCCCCAAAGGCCGCCGGAGCCAATCGCAATTTTTGACTGAATAATGTGGTAGCCAGAGCCAAAGGGGTCGGCTTCTGGGTTTAAAAGCGTGAGTACACGTTGGCGTTGGTAGTCTTTCATTACGTACCAAAGCGCGGGTAGTGCCGCAGCGATCAGGCTGATACCGCCGAAGATCCAGCGCCAACCTAGACCAGACAAGAACAGCACGAACATGCCAGAAGCACCCATCAAGATAGAGGTGCCAAGGTCAGGCTGGCGTGCAATCAGTAAAACAGGCAAAACAATCAGTGCCAGAGAAACCAGCACAGAACGCACGTCAGGTGGGTTGGGCTTGCTTGATAACCAAGCAGCCGTTACCAACGGTAATGTGAGTTTCATCAATTCCGATGGTTGAAACTTTACGACGCCCAAATTCAACCAACGCTGCGCGCCACCGCCGGTACTGCCCACTACGAGTACGGCTACGAGCAAGAGCACCGTGATAGCCCAAACGCCCATTGAGTAGCGTTGATAAATGCTTGGCGGAATTTGCGCAAAAACAAACATGGCGCCAAAGGCGACGCCGAGGCGAATCATCTGGCGCGTTAAGAGGCCGGTGTTTTCATCACCAGCAGAATAGAGCACCAAGATGCCAAATGAGGCCAGCAGTGTGAGCATGGCCAGTAGTGGCAGGTCTAAATGAATGCGTTGAAACTGGACGCTAATCCACGAGTCGTTTCTACGTTGTTCGCCTTCAAGCGTGGCCAAATCCATCATGGTTGGCTGGCCTCCTGAGGTTGGATGGCAGTGCCTAATTCAAAATCGAGAGCTGGGCTTGGGTTGCCATTGCTAAGCCACCATTGCATCACACTGCCAGCGATAGGGGCAGCAACCGCGCCGCCGCTACCACCGTGTTCCACAATAACTGCGACAGCTACGCTGGGCGAGTCGGTGGGCGCGTAGCCGACAAACAGCGCGTGATCGCGTAAATGTTCTGGGATGTCGTCACGCACTTCGGCGTCTTCGTCTTCATCGTTTTGGCTGAGTGCATATACCTGTGCGGTACCGGTCTTGCCTGCGATTTCGAAAATATGGCTTTCGCCGAGTGAGCGCGCAGTACCAAAACGACTGCGGGTGACGCGTTGTAGGCTGTGTTCCACGTCGCGCAAGTGGCGTTTAGGGATATTCACAGGCGTTACCGGTTCTGCGGTACTTTGCGCGCGCAGCTGCGGTACAAAGCCTTTGCCGCCATTCGCCAAAATGGCCGTGGCGTGGGCAAGCTGCAGTGGTGTGGTCAACATAAAGCCTTGGCCAATACCGGTAATCAGCGTTTCTCCCGGATACCAAATTTCGTTTTTCTTGGCGCGCTTCCAGTCGCGAGAGGGCAGTAAACCGCGGCGTTCGCCAGTGAGATCGATGCCGGTTCTTTGGCCTAAACCAAACTGTGACAGATAACTGTGAATGCGGTCGATACCAAGGTTACGGGCGAGGTCATAGAAGTACACGTCACAGGATTGCACGAGGGCCTTATCAAGATCGGTGCGGCCATGGCCGGTGCGTTTCCAATCACGGTAGCGGTGTTCTGAGTTCGGTAGCAGGTAATAGCCGGGGCAGGTAAGGCTGTGGTTACGGTTAATAAGGCCGTATTCCAAGCCGGCTAATCCCACTAACTGTTTGATAGTTGAGCCGGGTGGATATTGCCCCTTGAGCGCGCGGTTAAAGAGCGGACGTTTCTTGTCGGTATTTAAGCGTTTGTAATTCGCGACGGAAATACCGTTTACAAACAGATTGGCGTCGTAAGCGGGTTGGCTTACAAATGCCAGTACTTCGCCGTTGCGCGGGTCGAGAACGACGATTGAACCGGCGCGTTCGCCCAGCTGTTGCTCGGCGAATTTTTGTAGCTCAATGTCTAAAGTCAGGCGTAAATTCTCACCGGGAATTGGGAGAGAAGATTCAACCACTCTCAGTTGGCGGCCTGCGGCATTGGTTTCCACACGCTGTTCACCCACCCAACCATGCAAAATATCTTCGTAAGCGAGCTACAGGCATGTTTGCAAA
>JAPPPA010000010.1 GCA_028817755.1 Gammaproteobacteria bacterium
CCGAAGAAGTACGCCACGACTGGCTACTGGTAGACGCAGAAGGTCAAACGCTAGGTCGTTTGGCAAGCCAAATTGCTATGCGTTTGCGTGGCAAACATAAGCCTGAGTACACCCCGCACGTTGATACGGGTGACTACGTGGTTGTATTGAACGCTGACAAAATTGCTGTAACCGGCAAAAAACTAAGCGACAAAATGTACTACCGCCACACTGGTTATGTAGGTAACTTGAAGTCGGCTAACTTGCAAGAAATGCTTGATAAGAAGCCTGAAGAAGTTATTCGTTTGGCTGTTAAAGGCATGATGCCACGTGGTCCTCTTGGCCGCGCAATGCAACGTAAGCTTAAAGTTTACGCTGGCACTGAACATCCTCACACTGCACAGCAGCCTACTGCTGTACAACTATAAGAGCGGGTATAGAGAACATGGCTCAAACCGAACAAAACTACGGCACAGGTCGTCGTAAGACTTCTACCGCTCGTGTATTCATCAAAGCTGGTTCTGGCAACATTGTTGTTAACGGCGCACCTCTAGACGACTACTTCGGTCGTGAGACTTCTCGCATGGTTGTTCGTCAGCCGCTTGAGTTGACTGAAACCCTAGAAAAGTTTGATATCAACGTTACCGTTAAAGGCGGTGGTGCTTCTGGTCAAGCGGGTGCTATTCGTCACGGTATTACCCGTGCGCTAATGGACTGGAGTGAAGAGCTTCGCCCAGCACTGCGTAAAGCAGGCTTTGTTACGCGTGACGCCCGTGAGGTTGAGCGTAAGAAAGTGGGCCTGCACGGCGCTCGTCGTCGTCCACAGTTCTCGAAGCGTTAATTCGTTTCAAAACCTTTTTCGGAAGGTTTCCAAAGAAAGCGCCTTATGGCGCTTTTTTTGTTTCTAAAACAGGTGTTTATAAAGCTTTCAGCTTTTGTGTTTTGGGCGCAAAAATACGTTGACCAACAGGGTCTGACTCCGTAAAATGCGCGCTCGCTGTTAAGGCTGATAGCCCACAGCGAAACCCGAGTCGGGGTATGGCGCAGCCTGGTAGCGCATCTGCTTTGGGAGCAGAGGGTCGCAGGTTCAAATCCTGCTGCCCCGACCACTATTTCAAGAACATGCGCCCGTAGCTCAACCGGATAGAGCATCGGCCTTCTAAGCCGGCGGTTGCAGGTTCGAGTCCTGCCGGGCGTGCCATCTACGCCCCTAGATAGACTCAACACCGACTATGGTGGGCGTAGCTCAGTTGGTAGAGCTCCGGATTGTGATTCCGGCGGTCGTGGGTTCAAGCCCCATCGTCCACCCCATATTCAGAAAAGCCCGTAACGTGTGTTACGGGCTTTTTTTATTGCCTGCTTGCCGAGCGTAGTTCTCAGGCACAAAAAAGCCCGCATAAGCGGGCTTCTTTGTTAATGAGTGCTGGCGTTGTTACGCAGCTTCCATCTCGTCGTTGTAGTTACCTAGTGCTGCAGCGGTGTTGTTGCGTGCACGTAGTAGGTAAGCTGCTTGAGCAGCAGGAATGTTAGCCGCTTCGCCGCCCCATGCTTTCAAAGCAGGCGCTTGCAGCGCACGACCGTAGCTGTAGCTCAAGGCCCATGGCATTTCGTAGTTAGCATTCATTGCCTGTAGGTGCTGAGTTGCCAGTACGTCGCTCTGACCACCTGACAAGAACACAATGCCTGGTACTGAAGAAGGTACGCAGTTTTTCAGTACGCGTACGGTGCGCTCAGCCACTTCGTCAATGCCTGCTTGGCGTGGGTTCTCGGTGCCAGAAACCACCATGTTTGGTTTCAACAAGATGCCTTCTAGATATACGCCTGCGTTTTGTAGCTCATTGAATAGAGCTGTTAGGGCCCGAGTGGTAACGCTCTCGCAGGTTTCAATACTGTGAGCGCCGTCCATGATTACTTCAGGCTCAACAATCGGCACAATGTTGGCTTCTTGGCATAGCGCTGCGTAGCGCGCCAGCGCTTGAGCGTTAGCATTTAGGCAGTAATCGCTTGGAAGGTTGTTGTCTTCGCTAATGTTGATAACAGCACGCCATTTAGCAAAGCGTGCGCCTAGCTCGTAGTACTCCGCTAAGCGATCACGTAGGCCGTCTAGGCCTTCAGTAATCATTTCGCCCGCGTGGTCGGCGAGGTCTTTAGCGCCAGTGTCTACTTTAATGCCCGGTACTACACCTAGCTCTTCCATTAGGTCAGCAAAGCGTTTGCCATCGTCGGTGCTTTGGCGAATGGTTTCGTCGTACTGAATAACGCCGCCGATAAACTCTTCGGCACCTGCGGTGGTGAGTAGCAGCTGACGGTATGCCTGACGGTTAGGTTCAACGTTTTCTACATTAATGCTAGCAAAGCGCTTGCCAATGGTGCCGGTGCTCTCATCGGCGGCCAAAATGCCTTTGCCGTTAGCAACGATCTTTTCTGCAGTGGCTTTCAGTTGAGCCTTGTCCATAAGTGCATTCCTTGAACGAATCTAGTTTGGAGTTGTGATTTGGGCGCGTCGCCCAAAATGGTGCGCTATTTTCTCGCTGCTGGACTTTAATTTCCAGTCTTAGACCGATTTAGCCTAGGAAATAACGACGAAAATAAGTGTGTTTGGGGTTCTTGATAAGAGTGGTAAGGGCACCCCCATCCTTAGGGGTGCCCTTACCGTGAGTGATATAGCTGTCACTCGGCAGCAAGGGGTATCCAAATTATGATGATTAGTTCATCAAATCGCAATAGGACAGAAGAGAAACAATTATTCAATTTTACTTAGCCGAAAGTCCCGTTATGTAAGGCTTGCAGGGTCGCCAACTCGTTTTTTGTCGCCACAGTCAAGCCGGTGTGGTGACGCTTCGCTTAGAATGATGGGCTTAATACTAGGAGACCCGTTGGGTTTAGAGAAAGGCTGAGCTGAATCATGCGCTTTGAAAGTACTGAACAATACGTTGCTACCGACGAACTAAAAATGGCGGTAAATGCCGCTATTACTTTGCAAAAACCACTATTAATTAAAGGTGAGCCGGGCACGGGTAAAACCATGTTGGCTGAGCAGGTGGCGCAGTCATTGGGTCGCAAGATCATTTCTTGGAACATTAAATCGACCACCAAAGCGCAGCAGGGCTTGTATGAATATGATGCGGTTTCGCGTTTGCGTGACTCGCAGCTAGGTGATGACCGCGTACACGATGTGGCTAACTACATTGTCAAAGGCAAGCTGTGGGAAGCGTTTGAGTCGGACGGCGAAGCTCCTGTGCTACTGATTGATGAAATTGATAAGGCTGATATCGAGTTTCCAAATGACTTGTTGCATGAAATCGACAAGATGGAATTCTATGTTTACGAGACCAAAGAAACGGTAAAAGCGGTTCAGCGCCCGATCGTTGTTATTACTTCAAACAATGAAAAAGAATTGCCAGACGCGTTTTTGCGCCGCTGCTTTTTCCACTACATCAGCTTTCCGGATAAGCAAACGATGACCGACATCGTTA
Organism: Gammaproteobacteria bacterium; assembly: GCA_028817755.1. Taxonomy (GTDB): domain Bacteria; phylum Pseudomonadota; class Gammaproteobacteria; order JAPPPA01; family JAPPPA01; genus JAPPPA01. The sequence continues at coordinate 3,456 of JAPPPA010000010.1, forward strand.
ACGTGCACTATCCAAACTTGAAGCAAGAATTACTGAAAGAAGCACTAGAAGTGTTCTTTGAAGTGCGTGAAGTTACGGGCATTAAGAAAAAACCATCTACCTCAGAATTGTTAGATTGGATTCGTTTGCTAGTGGCTGAAGATATGGATGCGGATGCGCTGAAAAACCGTGATAAAGCCAGCGCCATTCCGCCGCTACACGGCGCACTGCTGAAAAACGAACAAGATGTTCAGCTGCTAGAAAAGCTAGCCTTTATGGCGCGTCGCGAACTGGCGTAAAACATGCTCATTGGTTTCTTCTTTCATTTGAAGGAAAGCGGCTTACCGGTTTCCATCACTGAGTTTTTGGCCTTAAACCAGGCCATGAAGGCTGGCGTGGTTGGCTGGACGGTGGATGAGTTCTATCAGCTGAGCCGTACCTGCCTAGTCAAAGACGAGGCGCTCTACGATCGCTTTGACCGGGCCTTTGGTAGCTATATGGAAGGTGTAGAAGCGGTTACCGAAGAAACCTTTAAAGACATTCCGGAAGACTGGTTGGCCAAACAAGCTGAGAAGTTTTTAACGGAAGAAGATAAAGCCAAGATCGAAGCGCTAGGTGGCCTAGACAAGCTTATGGAAACTTTCCGTGAGCGCATGAAAGAACAGAACGAACGCCACCAGGGCGGCAACAAGTGGATTGGTACCGCAGGCACCTCGCCATTCGGGGCTTATGGCTATAACCCAGAAGGTATTCGCATTGGTCAAGACAAATCTCGTCACCGCAAAGCGGTAAAGGTTTGGGATAAGCGCCAATTCTTCAATCTGGATAAAGACGTTGAACTAGGTACGCGTAATATCAAGGTTGCTTTACGCAAGCTGCGTAAGTTTGCGAGAGAGGGCGCAGAAGAAGAGCTAGACCTAGACGACACCATTCGTAGCACCGCGCGTAATGCCGGTTATCTCGATATCAAAATGGTGCCAGAGCGCCATAACGCCGTGAAGGTGTTAATGCTGTTTGATATTGGTGGCTCGATGGATGATCACATCCGTACCTGTGAGGAACTGTTCTCGGCCGCGCACAATGAGTTTAAACATTTAGAGTTCTTCTACTTCCACAACTACATCTATGAGTTTTTGTGGAAGGACAATAATCGCCGTCATAACGACCGTATTTCAACGCTCGATTTAATGCATAAATACGGCCCTGATTACAAAGTGATTTTTGTCGGCGACGCCACCATGAGCCCATACGAAATTGCGTATCCCGGTGGTTCCGTTGAGCATTGGAATAAAGAGCCGGGTTCGGTATGGATGGAGCGCATGAAAGAGGTATATAAAAACCTAGTGTGGCTTAATCCGCAACCAGAGCAATATTGGGACACCATTCCATCCTGCCAAATGGCCAAAGAGTTGGTGGACGACCGCATGTTCCCGCTGACCGTGGCCGGCATTGATAACGCCATTAAGGCGCTGCGTAAGAAAGTTTAATGGCGCAACCCACCATCGCACTCGCTATTACTGGTGCTTCTGGTGCGCAGTACGGCCTGCGTTTGCTGGAGCAGCTGATTGCGGCCAAGTGCCGTGTGTACGTCATGGTGTCTAAACCCGCGCAAGTGGTGTTTGGCTTAGAGTTGGATTTGGATATCCCATCACGCCCCTTGGATATGCAACGTTGGTTTTCTGAGCGCTATGGTGCTGCTGAAGGGCAGTTGCAAGTGTTCAGCAGTGAGCAATGGACGGCGCCGATTGCCAGTGGCTCGAATGCAGCTGATGCGATGGTGATATGCCCGTGCACCGCGGCGACTTCGGCTGCAGTAGCGCAAGGCTTAAGTCGCTCTTTGATAGAGCGCGCTGCCGATGTCATGCTCAAAGAACGTCGCCAATTGCTCATCGTGCTACGTGAAACGCCGTTATCTAGTATTCATTTAGAGAATCTATTGCGACTCTCAAATGCTGGCGCCACGATTATGCCTGCAGCACCTGGTTTTTATAACAAGCCAGAATCTGTAGATGAATTGGTCGACTTTATGGTGGCGCGCATCATGGACCACCTGCGTTTAGATAACCGCTTGTCACCACGTTGGGGCGCTAACGCCGACTTAGGGTGCAGCTAGCCACTGCCAGTTGTTACCTACAGGTTGAGGTCTGAACCCCGCGGGCCAGTCTACCTCGGCGGGTTTCGCTGCCGTACCACTTGGCCACGACACCAAGCCAAAGAAACTACGTATTTCAAGCCGTTCTAGCTGGCCAACCCATAGCCGGTCACTGTCTTGTTGTGGCCAAAGTCTTACCTGCCAAGCTTCTGTGTCATTGCTGTCATCTTCATACCAGCGCGCAATGAGTGCAGTGCGTTGATAACAGTGCAGGCGTACACGTGGTGGCATATCGTCTAATGTTGGTTCAGGTAGTAACCAACGCAAGTAATCGGCTGCATGTCCATACTCAACCAATGTCAGGCCAGACTCACCTGCTCGCACCAGTAAATCTTCTAATTCGCCCACATAGCGTAGCGGCATGTTGGCACCTTCAACAATGCCGCCTTGTCGTTCGATGTTGGTTTGCAGAAATTGTGCTGGGTTATGGACGCTATGCGCATAATCTTCGCAGGCAAGTTGAGCGCTGCTACTGCGAAAGGCTAGCCATACAACCACCGCAATTAAGGCGCTAGTGAACAGGGTGATGCTGCTGCCTTGTACTGCGGTGGGTACGCGAATAAGGAAGCGGCTGCTACCCCATACCCACAGATAGCTTAGTGCGCCGAGCAACACCATTAAGATCGCCATCTTGGCAGCCACAGCGCCCGCGACTTGCATAGATGCGCCTAATACCGCGCCAGGGAGTAGGTAGGCGGGAGACCATAAAGCAGCAGAAGTTAAGTTAACTAATGTGAACTTAAGTGGTGGCATATTCGACATGCCCGCCATAGCCGGGATAACTGGGCGAATAGGGCCAATGAAGCGGCCTATAAAAACACTGGCGGGGCCGTACTTAGTAAAGAAGCGTTCACTTTTGCCGACAAACTGTGGATAGCGCGATAGCGGCCAAATTTGCCATAGTCGTTCTTTCAGGTTCCAACCGAGCCAGAATGAGATTTGGTCTCCGAGTACCGCGCCCGCAAAGGCCCACAGTAAAACCGGGACCGCTGGAAGTACGCCTGCGCCTACAAGGGTGCCAAAGGCAAATAAAATCAATACGCCGGGAATAAGAATCCCAATCAGCGCGAGACTTTCGACCGCCGAGATAATAAAAATCGCAATCCCTGCGGACTCTGGGTGCAAGGCTACCCAGTCAATTAACGCTTGTAACCATCCTGGCAAGCTCATGCCTATTTCCTATAGCGCGCTGAACGCCTTTTTGGCGGCTTCAATGGTGCGTTCTAAATCTGCCTCGCTATGCGTAGCAGAAACAAAGCCAGCCTCGTATGCAGAAGGCGCAAGGTAGACGCCTTCATCAAGCATGGCATGGAAAAATTGTTTAAAACGCTCTGCGTTGCAAGCGGTGCTTTCAGCAAAGCTGGTTACCTGTTTTTGTTCGGTAAAGAACAGGCCAAACATGGCGCCGACTTGGCTGGTGGTGAATGCAATGCCAGCGTCGTCTGCAGCGCGCTGTAAGCCGGTCAGCAATTGTGTGGTTTTGGCGGTCAGGTCTTCATAGAAGCCGTCAGCAGAAATTAACTCTAAGGTGGTGAGGCCCGCGGCCATGGCTAGCGGGTTGCCAGACAAAGTACCTGCCTGATAAACCGGCCCGGTAGGTGCAATTTGTTGCATGATCTCGCGCTTACCACCAAAGGCGCCTACAGGTAGGCCGCCACCCACCACTTTGCCAAGCGTGGTGAGATCTGGCACTACGTTGTAAACGCTTTGGGCGCCGCCTAGCGCCACGCGGAAGCCGGTCATGACTTCATCAAAAATAAGGATGCTACCGTGCTGGTCGCATAGCGAGCGAAGCCCCTCTAGAAAACCTGGGAGCGGCGGGATGCAGTTCATATTGCCGGCAACTGGCTCCACGATCACGGCCG
>JAPPPA010000181.1 GCA_028817755.1 Gammaproteobacteria bacterium
CGTGAACCGCAACGACGCAGCCTCCCAGCAGTTTGTAGAGCAAGTATTTCCCACCCTCGCCAAAGATCATGTCGACTTCACCGTCTTCTTTAATCACCTCACGGCCATCGCCGCAGGCGAAGACGAAGCACCACTACTCGGGCTATTTGGTGATGCAGCCGCAGCTAAAGAATGGCTCAAGCAATGGCGAGAATTCAGTGACGCCGATGCAGCCACTATGCGCCAAGCCAACCCGATGCTGATCGCTCGCAACCACCAAGTTGGAAAAGCACTGGCAGATGCTTCCGAGCGCGACAACTGGAATTTGTTTAACCGCCTTGCAACCGCGCTAGCCAACCCCTACCAAGTGGCCAACACAGATCTAGATTTGTTGGTACCGCCAGAACCGCAAGAACGCGTCATGCAAACTTTCTGCGGTACCTAAGCCCTACCACTTACGCCGATAGCCATTAACGCCGTAATACTTACGGCCACGATAGTTATAACCGTAGCGGCCATAGTACTTATGCCCACGGTAGCCATAGCGGCTGTAATAACCACGCCCGCGATAACCAAAACCATAACGCCCGTAATAATTTCGGCCCTTATAGCCATGACCCAAGCGCGCGTAGAAATAGAACGGGTTATAACCCCGCGAGCGCGCGCGATAGTGCGTTGACGCTTGTTGCTTAGCCCTTGACTGATAAGCCTGCTTCTCCACCGCCTGTGGATGCGCTTGCCGCTCAGCCGCCGAGGCCAAGTGATCAAAATTACTCTTTGTCTGCCCTTGGTGACCTGTTGTCGCGCAAGCGGACAACATCAATAGTCCAGCCACTGACGCGGCGATTTGTGCGATTTGCTTCATGTTAGCTTTCCTCCGCATTACGAGGATTGGGACAAGGCTTTGGGAAATGAGGTTCCTAGCTTGGGCTTGTATTGGGGAAATACGAGACGGAGCGCGATGAAAACTCACGTGGGCCGAGACGACGGGTAGCGGGTTTTGGGTTTCGTTAGTGGTTGTTTCGGCCCTAGAGGCTTCTTTTTGCTTTCGGTACGACCTCCCTAAAGGCCGAGTTACTTTTTTCTTTGGCGAAAAAAGTAACCAAAAACGCCACACCCACCGCACAGCCGCTTCGCGGTTCCTTGCGCTTCTCATAAATTGGGGCGTTCGCGGAAACTCACTGCGCTACGCTCCGTTCAAACAGGCCGCTCTCTTAATCCCTAATTTACTGCGATGCTCAGCTGTGCAGAAGGGGCCTGATTAGAAACATCTCACGCTACGTGAATTGATAAACGGTCTATTCCCCGCCCTTCTATGCGGCCGAGCAACGGAGCAATGAGCTGATTAGGCCGCGAAGCGGGCGAGGCAGGAGCCGAGCTTTGCTGTTGGGGCAGGACGCCCCATCAGCAAACCCAGACAATTGTGAGTAGCGCAGGGAACCCGAAGGGCCGCATAGCGGGATCAGCTTTCTTTTGGTGACTTTTCTTTGCTGCCAAAGAAAAGTCACTCGGCCAACACAGCAATATTCACCGAAAGCCAAAAGAAGCTTCTAGGGCCGAAACAACCACTAAAGACTGCCTGACAGGGCTGCAACAAATGCCTCAAAGTCTTTCTGACCAAAAGAAAGCCAAACCAGATTCCCGAATATTGGTAGAGAACGCCACCCCCAAAAGGCGACAAACACTTTTGTTTTTCTCCTAATAGCGAACCAATATACATTCTGCTTTGGGGCTGCCCTGAACGGCCCGTAAAATGACTTGTTGTGATACTCGGCCGTAAAGCGACGCGCCATATCTTTGTTTTGACCCACGAATGAGATGAGCCAAGAAAAAGCCTTTGAGCTACTTCCAAAGTTAATGCACAAACCAGGCTGCAATTTACCTGCCTCACTTCGAAAGGTTCCAATGCTTAGCAACGCCCCACCATAAGAAAATCGCCAACTTATGGTTTCAGCTTTAGGGCTAAATGTGCTCAACACTGCTCGACTGCCTAAATCCAGTCCTGCGGCTGAATCGTATGTCTCAATAACTCAGCCTCCGGCGTCCCCTCTTCCGGCTGGTAGTCATACCTCCACCCAGTTGCCGGTGGCATCGACATCAAAATAGACTCCGTACGCCCACCGGACTGAAGCCCAAACAAAGTGCCGCGGTCATACACCAAGTTAAATTCCACATAACGCCCACGACGAATTAACTGCCATTCACGTTCACGTTCACCGTATTCGGTGTTTTGACGGCGCTCCACAATTGGGGCGTAGGCTTTCAAGTAAGCCTCGCCAACGTCGCGGGTCATCTCAAAGGCACTGTCAAAACCACCCTCGGTCCAGTCATCGAAAAACAAACCGCCAATGCCACGTTGCTCATTACGGTGTTTTAGATAGAAGTAGTCGTCACACCATTTCTTAAGTTCTGGATAACGCTCCGCACCAACCGCGTCTTTAGCGGTTTGGTGCCAGTGTTTGCAGTCTTCGTCAAAGCCGTAATACGGGGTTAAATCGAAACCACCACCAAACCACCACACGGGGTCTTGGCCTTCTTTTTCGGCGACAAAGAAACGTACGTTGGCGTGTGAAGTGGGCACATAAGGGTTACGCGGATGCATCACCAAGGACACGCCCATCGCCGTAAAGCGGCCACCGGCCAAATGGGGGTTCCGTTCGGTAGCCGCTGGCGGCAGCTGCTTGCCGTGCACTAGCGAGAAGTTCACGCCGCCGCGCTCAAAAACTTCGCCACCTTCCAGTACGCGAGAAGAGCCGTCGCCGGTTAGGCCTGGTTCAGAAGCGTCGCGCGTCCAGCGATCTACTGTGAAATAGGCGTTAGGCTCAAAAGCTTCGATGCCAGCGCAAATATCGTCTTGTAGCTGGCGTAACCAGCTTTCTACAGCTTGAGGGTTCATGAAGGTGCAATCGCCGAGGCAGCAATAAAGAACTGCGCCGGATAGTAAGTACTAAGAATAAGAAACTGTGCCGCGCGATAGGGCTGATAGATTCGGTTAAACGCTAAAGCGGTGTCTGATACCAGAAACAGTAACGCACCAATCAGTAGCGACTCGCCACCAATCAACCCTTGCGAGGCGGCATTACTGGCGAAAAACACCATGCCGCCCAAGGCGCCGATATAGATGGGCCCGGGAATCATTAATTTGCCGAGCTTATTAAACATAAACGCACCCAAGCCAGCCATCCACACCAGCAACAGCACGGTGGTGAGGATTAACCAAAAACTCCAGACCACCGATGTACGCGAAGCGAAATCGATCACATAAATAATATGCGCGATAAGGAAGGCGCCAAGGCCGGGTAACAATGGCTTAGTCGGCAACATCAAAAAGCAGTCGCCAACCAACGACGCAAGCAAGCCCGCCGTTAGCCACCAGCGATAGCTCTCATCCACCACAGGGAATGACCACAGCATGGCAATAATGATGAGCATCGTGCCCGGCTTAAAGATGTAGGTCGCCCAACGTGGGCCTTTGTAGTCGGTAACGATATGCGCCGCGCCAGTAAAGGCGGCCGCCAGTGCGAACCATTCCATGCTCTGTTCCTAATTATTCTTAGGCAATGCCTTCGCAGGGGACTCAGGAGTGCGGAGAGCAAGGCAAAAATTGCCGAAAAAGCGGAGTGTACAACCAGTACATGAGCATTTTGAGGCGATTTTTAACGCAGCTATCTGTGCTCCTGAGTTTCCTGCGGAGGTATTGTGAGTTGATCAAGACTCTGATGCTAATTGTGGCACAGCTTGGATAAGAGATTGCGTATAGGCATGCTGAGGCGACTGATAAATCTTATCTGCATCACCCTGCTCCACCACTTTGCCTTGCGACATCACCAGCACACGGTCGCTGATATGTTTCACCACCGACAAGTCGTGCGCGATAAACAACAGGGCCAAGCCGTATTCACTTTGCAGGTCTTGCAGCAGGTTAAGCACCTGCGCTTGTACGGACACATCGAGCGCGGAAACCGCTTCGTCGCAGATTAATAACGACGGCTCCAAAATTAAGGCACGGGCAATACCAATACGCTGACATTGCCCACCGGAAAATTCATGCGGGTAGCGATTGAGCATATCGCGCGACAGGCCGACTTTTTCCAGCCAATACGCGGCTTTATCTAAACGCTGCTTTCTATCCAAGCTTGGCTCAAATACCGTCAGCGGCTCGGCCACCGAATCACCAATGGTTTGGCGCGGATTCAATGAAGCCAACGGGTCTTGAAACACCACCTGCATATGGCGACGCAAAGCACGCCAGTCAGCATTGCTTAAAGCACCTAAAGACTGCCCGCGCCATTCGGCATCGCCGCGGCTGATGGGGTTTAAACCTAATAACGCTCGTGCCACCGATGATTTGCCGCTGCCAGACTCGCCCACCACGCCCAATGTTTCACCTTGGCGCAATTCAAAGCTCACCGCTTCTGCTGCGGTAAAGGTTTTGCCGTTTGCTAGGCGGTAATCCACCGCGAGGTTATTGGCGCTAAGTAACAACTCGCCAACTTCTGGCTTGGGTAGAGTTTGAATCGCCTTACCGCTTTCAACAGACTCCACCGTTGCCAAACGCGCCTGTTGGGTTTGCATATTGGGCAAGCAATCCAGCAAGGCTCTTGTATATGGCGCTTGCGGATTCGCAAATAACTGCGCCGCATCGCCTTGCTCCAATACTTCACCGTGGCGCATCACCATCACTCGGTCGCATAGCTGCGACGCCACCGCTAAATCGTGAGTAATAAAAATAATGCTGGTGCCGAACTGCTGCTGTATTTCTTTTAGCAGTTTTAGAATTTCCGCTTGGATGGTGACATCCAAAGCAGTAGTTGGCTCGTCGGCAATCAGTAGCTTGGGCTTACACAACAAAGCCATCGCAATCATCACGCGCTGGCGCTGCCCACCGGAGAATTCATGCGGGTATTGTTTTAGTCGACGCTCGGCATCTGGCATATACACGGCTTGTAACATCGCCAAGCTTTCTGCCAATGCTGCTTTGCGCGACAAGCCGCGATGCACTTCCAGCACCTCGGCCATTTGCAGGCCAATCGGCAAATAGGGATTAAGCGAGGTCATGGGATCTTGGAAGATCAGACCAATGCGATCACCGCGCACATTCAGCAGCGTTTTTTCATCCGCGCCAATCAGCTGTTGGCCTTCAAACTGAGCTGAGCCGCTGACCGTGCCATTGCCAGCCAGCAAACCCAGCAACGCCATCATGGTTTGGCTTTTACCGGAGCCGGACTCGCCGACAACGGCTAGCGTTTCACCTTCAGCCAGATCAAAACTCACGCCGCGCACAGCATTCACAACACCGTCGGGCGTGTTGAAACCAACTGCCAAATTTTTAACATTAAGCATCTGGATTCACCGCCAACCACACCACAAAAGCCAACATGCCTATGGTTGCTATAAACAACCAAAACATCGCTTTCTTTCGTGCGCGAAAGTCATGCGCAGGGACATTTAGCCCCATAAGTCCAACAATTGCACGACCAGAAAAATAGTCCAGGGCAAGCTTAATGTACTGAGCAAACACGAAACCAACAGCAAAGTGAACTACAAAATCATCTGTACCTATCAGGTGCTCGACGAGCACAAACCCGAACAGAAAACTTAAAGCAACGACCAGCCAAGATGCGGTTCGAGACAGCACCATCGAATTGTCCAAATAACCGCGCGGCTCCTTAGAAAACATTTCTACCGTTGCTCCTTCGGATCCAGCGCATCACGTAGACCGTCGCCTAAAAAGTTAAAGCAGAACAACGTGAGCGCTAGCGTGATGGCCGGTGCGATTAGCATCCACGGCATGGTTTCCATCACCTGCGCGCCGTCGTTTACCAAGGCACCCCAGCTGGTTTGTGGCTCTTGCACGCCTAAGCCTAAAAAGCTCAAAAACGACTCAGCCAAAATCACTTGTGGAATGGTTAGCGTGACGTACACCGCCACTACGCCAAGCAAGTTCGGAACAATATGGCGACGAATAATAGTGAGCGGGCCAACGCCCATGACCACGGCAGATTCAACAAACTCGCGACGCTTTAGGCTCAGCGTTTGGCCGCGGACAATTCGCGCCATATCTAGCCAGTTGATAGCGCCAATCGCGACAAACATCAGAAAGATATTTCTGCCGAAAAACACCATCAGCAGAATCACAAAAAACATAAACGGCAGTGCGTAGAGAATATCGACGATACGCATCATCACCGCGTCTAGCTTGCCGCCGAAGTAACCAGCAATCGCGCCCCAGCTAATACCGATAACTAAACTCACCAAAGTCGCTACCACGCCAATCATGAGCGAGATACGACCGCCGTAAAGCAGGCGTGCTAATAGGTCACGACCAATTTGATCGGTGCCCAACCAATGTGCCGCCGATGGGCCTTCGGCAATATGCTCCCAGTCCACGGCGTCGTAAGACCAAGACAGCAACATTGGCCCAATAATCACCGCCACCGACAACAGTACTAGCAATACAGCGCTTACCGTTGCCGCACGGTTGGCGAGCAAACGACGTCGCGCATCGGCCCATAAGCTTCTGCTAGGCAGTTGATTACCCGCAACGCTCACGAAACGTATTCCTTGCGCACTTTCGGGTCGAGCCAGGCGTAAAGCAGGTCAACCAAAAAGTTAAAGACAATAATCAGCGTGCCGTAAAACAGCACCACGCCCATGACTAAGGTGTAATCACGGTTAATCGCGCTTTGGACAAAATAGCGACCAATGCCCGGCAGCTGAAAAATGGTTTCCACCACAATCGAGCCGGTAACAATGCCCGCCGCCGCGGGGCCGAGATAAGACACCACCGGCAATAACGCAGGTTTAAGCGCGTGACGGCGAAGAATCAGCAACCATGGCAAACCTTTGGCGCGAGCGGTCAGAATAAAGGGGCTGCGCAGCACATCAATCATGCTGCCGCGAGTAAGGCGGCTAATCCATGCGATTTGCGGCAAGGCCAACACAATCACCGGCAATACCTGATTCGCTAAGGCGCCATTATTCCAGCCCCCAGCGGGCAGCCAGCCTAACCACACCGCGCAAATCAGAACTAATAGCGGCGCGAGAACAAATGACGGCACCGAAATCCCCGTCATTGCCAACGCCATCACGGAATAGTCAGTGCGGCTATTTTGTTTTAAGGCCGCTAAAGCACCAATGCTGCAGCCAACGACCAAGGCCAACAATAAAGCCGCCAAGCCTAATTGCATAGAAATAGGAAAGCCGTTAGCAATCAGCTCTTTTACATTGAAGTCGCTGTACTGAATTGACGGCCAAAAGCGACCAGTCACCACGTCTTCTAAATAGCTGAAATATTGCTGATAAAGCGGTTGGTCTAAATGGAAGCGCGCATTGAGATTGGCTTCAATTTCCGGAGGCAAGGAACGTTCGGCATCAAACGGCCCGCCGGGTGCAGCACGCATTAAAAAGAACGATAAGGTGAACAGCACCAACAGCGTTGGCAGTGCTC
>JAPPPA010000074.1:0-3613 GCA_028817755.1 Gammaproteobacteria bacterium
CCAGCAAACTAAGTCTGCAGTATAGCGTTTTATGACTGCGCTATCAGATTACGCCCTCAGGACGCCTATATCAAACTGACCCGCCAATACTGAAATAAAAAAGCCCGCTAAATGCGGGCTTTTTGAAGATGCCGTTTACGCACCCATACGTTCTGGATTATTAAGCATCCACGTTGTGATAAACGTTTTGTACGTCATCCACGTCGTCAAGCATCGAAGTTAGGCGCTCAAACATTTGCTGGTCTTCCTCACCTTCTACTGCCACCGCGGTTTGCGGGATAAATTGGATCTCGTTGACTTCAAACTCAATCTCTCCAAAGGCTTCCGCAAGCGCTTGTTCAGTTTTATGGCTCTCGGCTGGCGGTACAAACACGGTGATTTTGCCGTCTTCGTCTTCCACGTCGGTGACGTCAACATCGGCCATTAACAGCGCTTCCAGTACCGCTTCTTCATCTTGGCCAGCAAAACGCATGATCGCTAAGTGATCAAATAAATGCGCCACTGTGCCCGGTGTACCCAATTTACTGTTCGACTTAGTGAAACAATTACGCACATCACTAATCGTGCGATTCGGGTTATCTGTTAGGCAATCGACGATGAACATACTGCCGGCTGGCCCAAAACCTTCGTAACGCGCTGGCTGGAAGTCTTCACCGGCACCGCCTGTGGCTTTATCAATCGCCTTTTCAATTACATGCGACGGCACTTGAGCACGTTTGGCGCGATCAATCGCACCACGTAACGCTAGGTTGGAATCAGGCTCTGGACCACCCTGCTTAGCAACCACATAGATTTCACGACTATGGCGGCTATAAACACGGGCATTTTGGTCCGATGTTTTAGCCATTGATTCTTTGCGGTTTTGAAAGGCGCGTCCCATTCTTTGTTCCTATTTCCGTCGGGATTAAATTAGCCGCAAATCATAACGGAAGAAGACTTTGAGCTAAACGCTCTCAGCAACGCTTTGTTACTATTTATATTAATTAATAAGTCATAACTGATTTGCGATTGCAGCAGCAGTCGCGGCCAAAATGCTCGGAGGGGGCATGCGATATTCTTCTTATTTCTTAGTAGCTAGCGCGCTACTGATGTCCGCCTGTGGCGGTAATAGCCCATCGTTAGATCCCGTTTCAGCTAGCGGCGAAAAGGTCTGGCCCATCTTTGATGAGCCGCCTTCCGGGCGAGCCAATCAAGGCGTGGTGGTTAATGGGGAATTTGTTGGCACAGACGAAGTGCACTTTGCTCGCGGCGCCAATGCTGATGGCATTTACCACGAAGAATATTACTGCACCAACCCAACAGACTGCCCGCCTACGCCTCAGCCATCTCCGGTAGAAGAAGACGATGTATATCGCCACTCCACCTGGGGCGCTTTCGGTGCTGACCGCGCCGCCCACAATGGCGACTACTTGCTGCCCACCGATACCGCAACTTGGCCCGACTTTACCGCCGACATTGCTTTTGTTCGTATGGAAGCCGACAGCGAAGACCTTTATGTACATATACGTTTTGTGTCCTTCCCTGCGCCGGAAGCCCAGATCGCCACATTCACGTTTACCAACGTGAATGCAGCACCAGCGCTTAACGACTGGCCACGCAATGCGGGTATTGGCAGCGCTTACAGCCATGCGTTTACGTTGTGGGGTGACGGCGGCGAAGTCGCCGAAGCTGATGGCACCGCAACTGATTTGATTAACTTGGGCGGTGCAGTACGCGTCACTGATCACGCGCTAGAAGCACGCATTCCGCTGACCGCTCTACCGACAGGGCCATGGTTAGTCAGCGTAGGTTCCGGTCTGGCAGATCCCAACGATCACACACAATATTGGACAGTACCTGCAGGCGCACCCACCGCCACATCACCCGGCACCGACGCCAATACCGCGCCCGGCTCCAATGTATGGGATCTAGCGTTTACGCCACATGACCCGAACTACCACGACGACCACATACAAGGCGACCTACTCCTTAATGGTGATGTCACCACCGCTAACATCGTGATTAACCCCGCCACCTTACAAAGCAACGCCACCACGGTTGCGCCCGTTATTACCGGCCGTATTAACCATACCTACCAATCTGCTTTTGATTTTGGCGATGGCATTGCGCGCGGCACACCCAGCCCGCCACCGGCTAACTTAGGGCCCGCAGCGGGCGCCCAACCAAACTCAGTTAGACCAAGAGATGCCGCCGTTAACTACGAATACACCGGTGCCATGCAGCCCTATTTGGCTTACATCCCAACGGCCTACCCCAACAGCAATCATGACTGGCCGCTAGTGCTGTATTTCCACGGCCTGAACAACTACTCCTGGGAACCCTTTGGCTTAACCCTAGGCATTGAAGACCAGCTAGAAAATCGCGGTTATCTGTTTGCCTCATTACTGGGCCGTGGCGATCTATTCTTTGAAGGCCGTGGCGAGCTAGACCCGCTGGAAGTGATTCAGCATATGTCGGCGCGTTATCGCATTGACCCCAATCGGATTTACATTCTTGGTCATTCGCATGGCGGCGCAGGTGTGATGAATGTGTCTCGCCGTAATCCGGATTTATTTGCAGGCGTTGTCTCTACGCAAATTCAGGAACAACCGAGCGAGACCGAGAACTATCTGCACCTTCCCACCATTCACGTTGCCGGTGCTGCTGACCCCATCGACAACGGTGCAGCCGCGACCGCTCGTTACCAAGCCGCCGTAGATCTCGGCTACGACAGCCAAGCCATTATTTACACCAATAAAACGCATGAGAACTCGGCCATTTACGACACCATCGAACAGATCTTTGACCTCTTCGACCGCCACGTAAATCCGGGCAACCCTGGCCAAGTCATCTACAGCCGCGCCGGTGGTGATTTTGATGAAAGCCTCGGCCTACTGCATGACGGCGCTTACTGGGTATCGGCAATGCAAGCCGTGAACGATGCCGCCACCATGAGCATTAACGCCACCAGCTTTGGTATCGCGCACGAACCGCTTGATCCTGACAACGCCACCACCACACAAGACAATGCCTTTGATAGTGGCGGCGTTAACAGCCCTAGCCGCACTATCGGCACGCACAGCCAAAGTATTCCAGCCTATGGCCCCATCACTACCGTCAGTAACCAAGTTGATATCACCACAACGAATTTAACTGCGGCGACTTTTGACCTAGCACGCATGCAAATTGATATCAGCGCCAACGATGCTGTTTTCAACTTAACGCTGACAGATGAATTTACCTTGCGACTAAACAACGCCGGCGTTAGCAGTATCAGCTGGCAAGCCGAAGACAGCGGTGCGGGCATTGTGGCGGCAGGTACTGCCAGTGGCAGCACGTTAGAAATTACAGTACCTAGCAGCGCTACCGTTTTACGTTTCCAATAATGTCAGCGTGGGTGCCACATGTCGGCCAATACCGACGCCGTATGCCGGTGTCGCTGACGCGCATGTATGAAAACGCACTGGATTGGGAACACTTGCCTTGGCTGCATAGCACTAGTTTTCGCAGCATTGATTGCATTGAGGCTGGCGACTGGGGCTGGCGAGCCAAAGCCACGCTAGCGGATGCCGACCCAAGCCAACCACCCACCAAATCACTATGGCAACAAGCGCTGCTTAAATCAGTGCGCCAT
>JAPPPA010000074.1:3623-7419 GCA_028817755.1 Gammaproteobacteria bacterium
CACTCGCGGCAAAACGTGGCGGTAGTAGCGTACTACTGGAACTGAAACTGGATCGCGAACAACAGCGTTGGATTACCACCACCTTGGAAGGCGTTGGCGCTGGCACGCAAATCTGGACACAAGTTATCGAACACGGCCCGCACGATATAGAAGTCGTGGTCGACTTTTTTGTGCCGGACATCCCGCAACCCATGGCTGCGCCGCTCGGCCAGTATTATCAGAACCTGTATCGCCGTTTGTATGACGAAGACCAAGACATGATGGAGGTTCGTCAGCAAGCCTTAGATGCAACACGCAAGACCAACAACCAAGAAAGCATTCTAGAACTAGGTCCGCTGGACTCACTTATTCCTCAATTGCCGATGCTGTTCTCACTAAAGGGGCGTTCATGGCGATTAGTACAGCACCACGGTAAGTTACATATTCACAACACTTTGTGTCCGCATATGCTTGGGCCGCTAGAAAACGCCGCAATCACTGAAAGCGGCAATATCCGTTGCCCTTGGCATGGTTACGAATTTTCGCTAGCCGACGGTAGCAATCAAAGTGGGCACAAATGCCAGCTGGCAAACCCACCCGCTATCGAGCTCAACGAGTCTGGCGTTACTATTCGGGCGTAAACAGGCTAAGCCACGCCAGGCCCATAAACTTTAAGACTTTTTACTCGGCCACAACGGCCAAGCCACCAACTCACCCACGCTGGCATCTGGTAGGTTTTCCACACCATAGCCCTCTGGATAACCACGTGTAATACGTGCGGTGCCAAACAACACATCCCAGAAGAACAGCAGATTGCCGTAGTTACCTTTGTAATGCGTATTTGGATCTGACAAATGCAAACCATGATGCGCCGAGTGCGTAGACGGGGTCGAGATGGTTCGCTCTAAGACCCACATAAGCGGATGCAGAAACTTGTATTTATACAGCGGCTCGTCCCAGTGCACGTCACTATGCGCCGCGGTAATCACGGTCATTTTCACCGCTAGGTAATAGGCATACAGCTCGCCCAAACCAAGGTAAATCAGAATGCCAACGAACCAGAGGCTCGGCATAAAGAAGTAGTACCAAAGGTTGTTTCGATAGACCACACGCACGCTTAAATAACCCACATCATGGTGCGCTCGGTGCAAACGATAAAGCGGCGCAAAACTGTGCGAAAGGCGGTGCCACCAGTACTGCATCATGTCGTCTAACACCAGCAATAACAGCACTTGAACCGGCAAGCCTACATTGGCAAGTAAATCAGCCGAATTGGGTGCTACCACGCTAGCCAGCGTGTATCCCAAGAACAGCACCAAAGGCTGGGTTACAAATAGCAAGATACTGATGGTAACGGCTTCAATCACCGCATCACGGCGTTGCTGCCCTTTTTTATTCCAAAAGCCAGTTTTGAAAAATTCCAAGGTACCAAAAACAACAAAGACAGCAATGATGTAGAGCATTTCGGGTTTCATGGGCTGCTCCCAGTTTTATTTGTTCGATTTATTGAAAGCACATGATATGAAAAGTCATCTATCGGGCCTTGGCTGTGCGCGTCAAAGCTTTGGCTAACCACGCCAAGACTACCCGCTATTTATCACATGATCAGGCTGCACTTGACAGCTTTGCTATGTTGTCACATTAGCGAGACACTTTTTCGGCACTATTTAACACGTCAAATGTCCTTAGTACCGATCCCAACGCGATATAGAGATCATGCAAGCTTCTTCACTCGTTGCTAAAAACATTGAATTTAGCTACCCCGACACCGTATTCCAATTTCCTGATATTGAAATTGCGAGCGGCCAAAGTTGCGCCCTAGTTGGCCCGTCCGGCAGCGGCAAAACCACCTTGTTGCATTTAATTGCAGGGCTACTCTCGCCCACCGCCGGCCGCATTGAAATCGCAGGCCAAGACATCGTGAACATGTCGCAGTCACAGCGCGATCAGTTTCGTGGCCAGCATATGGGCATTGTGTTGCAGCGCTTACATTTAATGTCTGCACTCACGGTGTCGCAAAACTTACAGCTCGCACAAAAGCTTGCAGGCAACACTGGTGCCGAGCCCACCGAGCTATTGGCCGAGTTAGATATGGCCGACAAGGCACATAGCAAACCCGACGAGCTCAGCGTAGGCCAAGCACAACGTGTCGCCATCGCCCGTGCCGTGATTCATCAACCGTCACTCATCTTGGCCGACGAACCCACATCGAGCCTTGACGATGCTAACGCTGAGCGCGTATTGAGCATCCTGCAAAAACAAGCCGCAAAATGTAACGCTGCCCTACTCGTTATTACTCACGATGCCCGAGTACGCGGACAGTTAGATCACTGCATTGAAATGCCAGCTCAGACAAATACTCAGGAGGCAGCAGCATGAAACTCTCACAGCTAGCGATCGCCAACCTGAAAAACAAGCCACTCAGCACCGGCCTCAACGTGGTGCTATTAGCTCTGGCAACCGCCTCTATCGTGATTTTGCTACTGCTTAGCAAGCAACTCACCGGCACATTAGAGCGCGATGCTAAAGGCATCGACTTGGTGCTTGGCGCTAAAGGCAGCCCTGTGCAGCTCGTGTTGTCGTCGGTTTATCACGCGGATATTCCAACCGGCAATATTCCATTAGCCGCGGCTAAAGAATGGGCCAATCATCGCCATGTAAAAGCCGCTGTACCACTGGCGCTGGGTGACAGCTATCGCGGTTTCCGTATTGTTGGCACGACCATAGATTACCCAGACTGGTATAACGCCAAGTTAGCCAGCGGCGACTACTGGCAAGCACCGCTTCAGGCCGTAGTCGGTAGCAAAGCGGCTGAACAAGCAGGCCTCACAATCGGCTCAAAATTTTCCAGTTCACATGGCATGTCTAATCTCGGCGACGTTCATGATGAACAGCCCTATACCGTGGTGGGTGTATTAGCGCCAAGCGGCACCGTTATCGACAAGCTGATCCTCACAGCCACAGAAAGTGTTTGGCTGGCGCATGGCCACCATGGGCATGAGGAGCACGAAGAGCGTGCCGACCATGACGCGCATGAAGAACACGATGAACATGCTGACCACGACAAGCATGAAGAACACGCTGAACATGCTGACCACCACGAGCACGAAGAGCACGAAGAGCACGAAGAGCACGAAGAGCACGAAGAGCACGAAGAGCATAAACATGCTGACCGTGAGATCACGGCCATGTTAATTAAATTTAGTACGCCTCTAGCCGCCGCTAGTTTGCCGCGCACGATCAATGCACAATCAGACTTACAAGCTGCCGCACCGGCGTTTGAGCTTACTCGCCTGCTGCAACTGATTGGTATCGGCCTTGATGGACTAAAAGCCTTCGCCGCTATCCTCATTTTGACCGCAGCTTTTAGCCTGTTCGGGGCTCTGTACTCGGCATTGAATGAACGCCGTGGCGAACTGGCCTTGTTACGCTGCCTCGGCGCTACTCGCAGCCAAGTCATGCAAACGCTGTTATTAGAAGGTTTGTTGCTGAGTGCCTTGGGTACCTTAATTGGCTTACTCTGCGGTCACCTTGCGGTGGAGCTAGTCGCTAATTACCTACCTAATGCCAAAGAAATTAACGTGACCGGTTGGATTTGGCTACAAGAAGAGCTTTACCTGATTACGGGTTTAGTCGGGGTTGGTATTATTGCCGCCGCACTGCCCGCTTGGCAGGCCTACCGAAGTGACGTTTCTAAAGTATTAAGTCACTACCGTTAAGCTCGAGACAACAGATATAAAAGCCGATCACGTTATGCGATTTATTCTACTCACCGCGACGCTTTTGATAGCCGCATGCGGCCAGAACTCAGAAGCAC